>NZ_NPJK01000036.1:0-8114 GCF_002251285.1 Prevotella sp. P5-64 | reverse complement strand
AGGTGGGGATGTGAAAAAGAGACAGATGGTTGCTGCGGCGTCTTTCCAAGGGCCAGTCCCCCCCAGCCCGGGTCCACTATTATTCTATCCCCCCCCCGCCCCTCCCTTCGCTGACCCTTTTAGTCTTGATGCCGACGTGTCCACCGCCGCCTGCCCAGCCTGTGTCCCACTTGCTGCCTTGCCGTGTGCGGCTGTCGCGTCGCCGTTTCCCCTTATTTATATTCCACCCCTTGGCGTGGCTTTGCGAGCCGTGCCGCCATGGATGCCGACAGCCCCCAAGCCTGCTACGCGTCCACCAATAACAATTATCATTACATAAATAAACAACAAGACTATTATGGCAAATATCAAAAATCTCACTATGGGCAGCCAGCTGCTCAGCGATCCCCGTATCAACACCGTCAGCACCCTCTTCGGACTCTCCAGCAAGGCAGTCTATGTGCCCACCGGCAGCAAGATATCCTCCAGCGTCTACGAGTATTCCGCCCAGGAGGAAGACAAGCTCAAGCAGCTGCTCCCCCTTACCGGCGCAGCCCTCGCCGATGCCGCCCGCAACGTGAAGACCCTCAAGAGCCACGACATCGGCAATCTGCGTCTCGAGGTGTGCCTCTCTGCCGACCACCAGTTTGCTGCCATGCAGCTCTTCCGCTACAGCAACTTCGTCGCCACTCCCGTTACCTCTCTTTCTGTCTACGAACAAGCCGACGCAGCCACTGTGGCAGGTCTGCTGTAAGCCGTAGACCTTTTCTGACATAAACCTTTGAGGGCAACCATCACCCCTGCAGGCTCCGAGCCTGTGGGTGAGGGTTGCCCTCTTTGTCTTGTCTTGCTGGCGCTTGCCTTCCCCGCCGTGGCGGTGTCGCTGCGGCGTCGGCGAGCTGTCGTCTGTCGGTTGCTTGCCGTGTCAGTCGCCCAAGGCTTTGGCCAGTTCAGCCTCCACCTTGTCCATCATCACCGTGGCGAGTACCACCCGTCCGTCGGGAGCGATGAGATAGAGCGTCGGAATCCAGTTGATGTGATACAGCCGGTCGCTCTGGGTCTCCTTCTTCCACTTCTTCAGTTCGCTATATTGCCACCACACCATCTTGTTGTCAGCGATATACTTCTGCCAAGCCTCTCTGTTGGTGTCATAGGATATACCCGCTATCTGCAGACCTTTCTCCCCGTACTTCTGCCACAACCGCTGCAGCGCCGGAGTCTCCCTTCGGCAGTCGGGACACCATGATGCCCAGAAGTTGATAAGCACATACTTGCCCTTCAGGTCGCTCAGCCTTACCGCCTTGCCGTCCTTGCCGGTGCCCACCCTCATGTCGGGGGCTTTGGTGCCAGCCTTGAGCAGGTCGGTGGCATACTTCTCGTCCAAATCTTGTGCCGTGGCATGGGCTATTACCGCCATCAGTGCCACCATGATTGTGATTATTCTTGTCTTCATACCTTATATTATTATAGGTGCAAAAGTAGCCATTTCTTTCTGCCTCGCCGCTATGGCGATGGTTAAAAAAGTGGAAAACGCCACAAACTCGTCATGTCCAGTCATCCTGCAGTCATCCTCCGCCCATATCTCCGCATCCGTTCCATCTCCATTTATATCCCTAATTGCCAAGTCTACTAAGCAAATGGTACGGATGAAAACTTTTTAACGGCCAATATTTTTATTTATCTCCATTTTTATTTCGGGCAAACACTATTATTTCGTAAATTTGCATCACAATAATCGTTATAATAGAGCGAAAATGAATAAAAGTCATATCCTATGGGGATGCCTGAGTTTGCTCACGCTCACCTCTTGCTTCAAAGACGAGGCTCCCAATGCCGAGTGCGACATCGTCCAAGCATGGATACATGCCGACGACCCCTCCGCCATGTTTTACCAGGCGAGCGACAGTCTTGTCTATGTCATTTCCGACAAGACCGACATCCGCTTCACCGTCCGCCGCAAGGCCGACATCACCGCCCTTGCCCCCCACTTTGCCATTACTCCCGGAGCCGTCATGACTCCCGCCAACGGCAGCGTCCACGATTTCTCCCAGGGCCCTGTCGTCTATCGTGTCACCTCTGAGGATGGCGCCTGGCACCGCGACTACACGGTGTCTGTCGTCCCTGTCACCCAGACCGTGAGCGACGAGTATAGCTATGACTTTGAAAACTATCGTCTCAACAGCAAGAACAAGTACTATGTCTGGAGCGACGAGGAGCATGGCGTGATGACCGACATCTGGGCATCGGGCAATGGCGGCTTCAATGTCTCCAACTCCAATGCCGCCCCCCTCGAATATCCCACCATTCCTCTTGAAGATGGTTTCGAAGGCAAGGCTGTGCGCCTCGTCACGCGCAAGACCGGCGCCCTGGCGCAGACGCTCAACAAGCGCATCGCCGCGGGCAACCTCTTCCTTGGTGAGTTTGACCCCCTCGGTGCCCTTCAGGAACCCCTCAACGCCACTCGCTTCGGCCGTCCGTTTGACAAGCGTCCCAAGCAGTTGAGTGGTTACTATCGTTATACCCCCGGTCCCACCTTCCAGAATGTCGATGGCTCTCCCGTCGAGGGCAAGAAGGATGTCGCCGACATCTACGCTATCTTCTATCGCAACCATGATGGCAATGGCAATGCCGTGACCCTCAATGGTGCCAACGTGCAGACCAGCCCGCTCATCGTCGCCAAGGCCATCATGTCCGAGGTGCCCCCCACCACCCAGTGGACCCCCTTCAGCGTAGACTTCACCTATCTCTCTGAGATAGACCTTGACCTGCTCGAGAACCGCGGCTACAGCCTTGCCATCGTCTTCTCATCGAGTGCCGACGGAGCCTACTTCCAGGGCGCCATAGGCAGCACCCTCGACATCGACAAGGTGCGTCTCATCTGTGAGACCCAGGAGTAACCCCCATCCATACATCCAATGACAACGACAATGAAGAAAATCACCATACTCACCCTGCTCATGACCCTGGCGCTCACCGCCAGCGCCATCAGCCTGCCCGACAGCCTCAATTACACCGTCCGTCTGGGCTACAACATCGGTGGCACGGCGCCCATAGGCATGCCTGCCACCATCCGCAAGATGAACAAGTTCTACTTCAAGCCCAACTTCTCTCTGGGCATCGATGTCCAGCGCGACATGTGGGGCTCGTGGGGTCTGCTCACCGGTCTCCACCTCGAGAACAAGGCGATGAAGATCGACGCCACCGTCAAGAACTACCACATGGAGATGACCAAGGACGGCGACCGCATCGAGGGCGTCTACACCGGCAATCTGGTCACCGAGTGCGAGGAGTGGATGCTCACCGTGCCCGTCAATGCCACCTTCCGTATCGGTAATGTGCTGCTCAAGTGTGGCCCCTACATCTCCTATGTCTCCACGCGCGTCTTCAAAGGCCATGTCTACGACGGCTATCTGCGCGAGGGCGATCCCACCGGCACCCGCATCGAGCTGGGCAATACGCCCGACTCTTGGGGAACCTACGATTTCAGCGACCAGATGCGCCATCTGCAGCTGGGTGTCAACCTCGGTGCCGACTGGCAGTTCCACCACCGCTGGGGCGTCTATGCCGACCTGGCGTGGGGCGTCACGGGCGTACACCGCAGTTCGTTTCACACCATCGAGCAGACACTCTATCCCATCTTCGGCACCGTGGGTGTCATCTACAGACTCAAGTAATAACAGAATAAATATTCTAAACACACGATTATGATGAAAAAACTACTTACACTTTGTGCTGCCCTGGCCTGCACTATTGGTGCGACAGCCACCGGTTATAAGGGCGGTCTGTCCGTGGTGCTCAACGGCACCCCTTCCAGTTATCAGCAGGCCAATATTGAGGTAATACGTCAGGATGACGGCAAGTATGAACTTAAGCTCGCTGACTTCGTGATGCCCAACGGCGACGGCAAACTCTACGTGGGCACCATCGACATGCAGAACGTCGAGGCTGTCGAGAGCAACGGCGAGACCATCCTCAGCGCTGCCCAGCAGATAACCATAGCCCCTGGCAGCGACCCCGACCAGATGTGGCTCGGTCCCGCTCTCAGCGTTACCCCTATACCCGTCAAACTCAAGGCCAGCCTCAAGGGCAATGCTCTCCGTGCCAGCATCCACATCCCCTTTGCCACGATGGGTCTGGATATCGACGTGCTCTTCAACTCGACCGTTCTGCAGATTCCCAACTCGGGCTTCGAGGACTTCCACATCGAGAAGTCGGGCAGCAAGTCGGGCTATGAGCCCAACCACTGGCACTCCTTCCTCAGCGCCACTGGCATGTATGCCTCTACGCAGAATGCCTTCAGCGACATCCACACCAGTGTCAGCAAAGATGTGCGCCCCGGCACTGTCGGCAAGTCGAGCATCCTCGTCAAGGCCACCAGCATCTTTGGTATCGTAGCCAACGGCACTATCACCACCGGCCGCATGAATGCCGGTGACCTCTCTGCCACTTCTCCGCTCAACCACGCCTTCCTCGACCTCACCAATGCCGACAAGGATGGCCATGGAGATCCCTTCTACACCAGGCTCGCCGGCCGCCCCGACTCTTTGGGCGTCTGGGTCAAGTTCCGCCAGGCTGTAGCCCAGCCCGACGACCCCCATGCCAGCCTCAATGCGGTCATCACCGACGGCACCCGATACCAGGACCCACAGGACAAGGAGTACGACAACATCGTGGCCAAAGCTACCGACACCCTCATCACCAGCCAGAACGAGTGGGTACGCCTGTCCATCCCCTTCGACTACGCCACCTATGAGGCCAACCGTGCCGAGGCGTGCGCCATCTTGGTCACCATGTCTACCAATGCCCACCCCGGTAAGGGTAGTGCCGGCGACGAGTTCTATATCGACGACCTCGAGCTGGTCTATCTGCCCAAGGTGCGCGGCATACGTGTCTTCGGCAATGAGGTCCAGAACTTCGACCCCGCCGTCAGCGACTATGACATCCGTGTGCCCGAAGAGCCCACAGCCGATGTGGTTGTGCCCACAGCCCCAGGCTATACCACCGCAACCTTTGTCAACAAGGCTGCACGCACCATCAGCCTCGTGGCTTTCGGCGACGACCTGCAGCGCCATACCGTCTATACCCTCAAGTACACCGTAGACCCCACGGTGACCAATGGCATAGACTCTGCCACGGCTGGTGGACATGACCAGGTGGTGGCTGTGTATAACATCAACGGACAGAAGGTAAGTGCCATGCAGCCCGGCCAGCTCTACATCATCCGCTATGCCGACGGCACTACTGTCAAAGTGATGGGCAAGTAAATATGTACCTTATTATAATATAACCGGCGGAGGATGCTGTCTGTACTTGTGGTGCAGATGGCGTCCGCCGCCGTCTTTTTTCAACCTAATCTGAACCTCTCTCATGGACATAATCTTTCACATCGAGTATTACGTTTACGCCAGCGAACAGGTAGCAATCAATATTGTCGATGCCGCCGACGGCGTCACCCTCCACCGTCATCTTATGAATACCGATGACAATGCCCACTGGACCTTCGACTGGAACGCCGACGCATGGACTGCCGACGCGGCCGACTATTTCTTCACCATCGAGCATGCCGGCACCACGCTGAGGCGCGAGTGGACCACCATCCGTCATCGTCTCGACCTGCCGCGACGCCCGCAGACCTCGGTGAGGGTCTATTGCCGATGGATAGACATGCCCCACGACACCTATAGATACAGCTCGGCGTTTACCGAGTGTCTCCATCCCCATCCCGTACACCCCGTCCATTCGCCCGGCGACCGCTGCGTGCGACTGGTATGCCGAGCCCCGCAGTTGCGCTCGGGCCACCGGCTGGTGCTCACCGGCTCCGACCGCATCCTCGGCGAGTGGAACCCGCAGCAGGGCATACCCATGACCGAGCACGGGTACAACGAGTGGGTGGCAGAGATAGCCGCCGACCTGCTCACCGACACCCACCTCGAGTTCAAGTTTGTCATCATCCCCGACGACTCTTCTTCCCCCATCTGGGAAGAATGCCCCAACCGCCATCTCACCGTCACCCCTGCCTCCGGGCTTGCGGTCTACGAGCTCGACCAGTCGTTCTATCCCCTCTCCGACGAGCGCGTGGCAGGCACCCTCATTCCCGTCTTCTCGCTCCGTTCCGAGGGCAGCTTCGGTGTGGGCGACTTCGGCGACCTCTCGGCGATGGTCGACTTTGTGGCTTCCACCGGACAGCGGGTGCTGCAGGTGCTGCCCATCAACGACACCACCGTGACCCACACCTGGACCGACAGCTATCCCTACAGCTGCATCAGCGTCTTTGCCTTGCATCCGCAGTATGCCGACTTGCGCCAGCTGCCGCCGCTTGCCTCTGCCAGCCGCCGCGACCACTATGCCCGTCTGCAGCAGCAGCTCAACGGGATTCAGCAGATAGACTATGAGCGCATGATGCAGGCCAAGGAAGCCTATCTCCATGAACTCTACGACCAGGAGGGTGCAGAGATGATGGCCACCGACGCCTTCCGCACCTTCTTTGACGAGGCTGCCCAGTGGCTGGTGCCCTACGCCCAGTATTGCAGGCTCCGCGACACCACGCGCACCACCGACTTCAGCCGTTGGCATGGTCACACGGCGTGGGATGAGGCCGATCGCGCAGCCCTCTCCACCCCTGGCACCGCCGAGTATGCCGAGGTGGCTTACTACTACTTCGTACAGTACATCCTGCATACCCAGATGACGGCAGCCCACGACCATGCGCGCCGCTGTGGCGTCATCCTCAAGGGCGACATACCCATCGGCGTACACCGCCAGAGTTGCGATGTGTGGATGGAGCCCGGCTACTTCTGTCTCGACGGTCAGGCGGGCGCTCCACCCGATGATTTTGCCGTAGATGGGCAGAACTGGAGGTTCCCCACCTACAACTGGCAGGCCATGCTCGACGACGGCTGCCAGTGGTGGAACCGCCGCTTCACCAATATGGCATACTACTTCGACGCCTACCGCATAGACCATGTCCTTGGCTTCTTCCGCATCTGGGAGATACCCATCCACGCCGTGCGCGGACTGCTCGGACAGTTTGCCCCGGCGCTGGCGTTTACGCCCGAGGAGATAGAGTCCTATGGGCTCCATTTCTCTACTGCCATGCTCGCCCCCGTCATCACCGACGACATGGTCGATACCCTTTTCGGCGACCGTGCCGGGAGCGTGCGCCACTACTGCCTCGACGCTGTGGGCAACGGTACCTACACGCTGCGTGCCGACTACGACACCGAGCGCAAGATAGCCGACCTCGTCGAGGCTGGCCGCTGCGACAGTCAGCTCCTCGACGGGCTCTACACCCTCGTCGACGATGTGCTCTTCCTCGCCGACCACCGCGTGGCGGGTACCTATCACCCCCGCATCTTAGCCCGCAAGACCTGGGCTTACCGCCGTCTCTCCGATGCCAGCCGTCGCGCCTTCGACCGTCTCTACGACGACTTCTACTACCACCGCAACAACGGTTTCTGGTATGGCGAGGCGATGAAGAAGTTGCCGCCGCTCATCGAGGCCACCCACATGCTCGCCTGTGCCGAAGACCTGGGCATGGTGCCGTCGTGTGTGGCGCCCGTGATGGAGCAGTTGCGCATCCTGAGTCTGGAGATACAGACCATGCCCAAGGCTTCCACGCGCTTTGCCGATGTGAGCCGCTATCCCTACCGTTCGGTCTGCACCTTCTCGTCGCACGATATGGCGCCTCTGCGTCAGTGGTGGGACGAGGACCCGCTGCGCACGCAAGACTATTATGCCTCTGTGCTCCACCACGATGGCGAGGCGCCTCACCCCATGCCTGCGTCGTTGGCAGAGGAGGTGGTAGCCGCCCATCTCGCCTCGCCCTCGATGCTCTGTGTGTTGAGCCTGCAAGACTGGCTTGCTCTCGACGACCGTCTGCGGTTGCTCGACCCCAACGGCGAGCGCATCAACATCCCCGCCAATCCCCATCACTATTGGCGGTACCGTATGCACATCACCATAGAGCAGCTATCTGCCGACGCTCATTTCTCCCAGCATATCAGTGAGATGATTGAGAGGGCGGGGAGGTAAAAGGGAAAGCCCCAGCCACAACCCCAAAAGCCCCTCCCCATGCCCTCCCCAAGGGGAGGGAGTCCCTTTCTACTGTGTTTGAGGCGGTTGTGTGGCGCTCTCTC
>NZ_NPJK01000035.1:0-246193 GCF_002251285.1 Prevotella sp. P5-64 | reverse complement strand
TTATTTACAAACTTTATGTCACAGTTTCGCATCGGAGTATATTCTTTTTTTCGTGGTAAAGTTAGTAAATATTTATAAATCAAGCATATACAAAGCTGTTTTTCTAATGGCGGTCATTAGAAAATGACAAGAAACTTTTTCTAATGACCGATTTGGGATAAACCATGAGTTCATATCAAACTTCTCGTTCAGCAGGTCTTGGTTGTCGTCAGTTCCATCAGGAGTCTGTCGCCATTCTTTCTCAAGCCAGTTCTTGACGGTCATGCCCTTGGGCACATTGGTTCTTAGGAATGCCTTCAGTTCATCCTTTCTGTCCAACTCCAGACCAGCAAACTTAATGATATCAATCTTATACTTTGCCTTTGGGATGTTGAGCATGCTGCGTTCTTCGATTTCGCCATGGATATTGACTTCATCTACTATCGATTTCAGAATGTCGATGGTCGATATCTCGAGCGTGTCGACCGCCTTGAGCACCTGGTCCTTCATGCTCATATCCACCAGATTGTCCTTGATGTATTCATCCACTGCACTGGCAGTCAGATTTCCAAACTGCTTGATATAGCGAATTCGTCCCGGCCGTCCGAGAAGGTTGGGATCCAGATGTAGATTGTTGGTTGTGAGAAGATATAGTTTGCGTTTCTCATTGTATACGCCGTCTATCATTTTCAGCAGCACCTCTCCTTCGTCTTTGAATGTCTTCTCGGCGTCGTCGATAAGTACTGTGCATTCAAAGCACAGAGACTGGATGAAATTCTGCAACCCTGGATATGCGGCGTCTACGATGACAACGGGCATACCCATACGATTGCTCAGAATCTTGGCGGCGATGGTCTTGCCGGTTCCCTTCAGGCCATTAAAGATTACGCCAAGATTTTTCTGGCCATTGACAAATACATCCGAATTCCAAGTCTTCTCAACTTTGTCCATAATGTCGTCTATCCCGAGGTTATAAATCTTGAAGTTGAATTGGAAGGCATCTGCGATGTTGACCAGTCCAAGACGAGAGCCCCCCATGCTTTTCTCTTGAAAGATTTGAAATACGCCAGTTCCAGGTGTCACATGAAGTGTCGTATTTCCGGGGATAGGGTAGTAGACCCAATTCTCCAAAATCCATTTTTGTTTTATTTCCATATTAGTGTGTGTTTGATATATTGTTAATGAAATCTGCGTTTATTTCCTGTTCTTCGCCAATGACTACTTTGCCGGTATATGGCTTCAGTGAGAACGGGCTGTCGTCATGGAGACCAGGCTTGAATTCTCTCCAGAACATTTCGTCTCTATCTAGCTCCCGTCCGTAGCGACACCCTTTCTTGCGCATCGCGATTTCCAGTTCTGAGAGCACCACCTGGCCATCCACAGACCAATCCATGTACTCGTAGAGCTTTTTCAGCAGGGAGAGAAAGTCCAGCGCTGTGCATCGCGACTTGACATAGTTGGGTGTTGTGCCATTGTTCAGTAGCCATGTTATTTTACGGGCTGCAAACTGCAGCTGCTTTTCTGTCAGTGCTACCGGGTTGTTGGCATCTCCCTGTAGGGTCGACTCCAGCAGGGAGCGGCATGTGTACCAGAGCGTATCCAGGCAGTGGAATCCGATGCTTTTCAAATAGTCATATTTGTTAATTTCTTCATCTGGGGTCAGCTGGGTGTCTACATTGCAGCTGATATGACAACCTTCCAGTATTTCGCGATGTATGGCGTCTGCCAGTTTCTCGTCGTTTATGCGGATATGGTCGATGTGGGAGTCAAGTTGTTTCTTCAGTTCCATAAGATTGGATACATCCGAGCGGCGTAGCCCATTCACCCATTTCATTTCTGCCGAACTTGGCCATCTGTCTGTAAAGTAATGTATCTGCAGCACTTCGATTTCGTCTTTGCCCAAGGCCTCGTCATAGCCGATTCCGATACGCAACCAGTCTTCGACATTGAATCTGCTTTCAATACCTTTATGCTTGTAGAAGTCCGAATTGTCGCTGTAGATTAACCAGAATTTCTTCAGCTCTTCCAGTGATATCGTTGACTCTGGGTGAATCCATACTTTGGTGATGAATTTCCAACTTGAGCCATACGCATTGAGCATACAGAGCTGGTTGACACAGTCTTCGACAGAATTTTCTTCACACGACGACGCGATGAAGCCCTCATAGATATAAGTGGATAGGCTGTCAATGCCGTCCAGGGCATCGTCGGGCATGGGCACTACCTCGCAGTTGCCAATAATTGTAGATAGGTCATTTTTGGCGAACCTGTCTATTTCAACCCACTTATGCCCATACTTGATACAGTTGGCGTTCTTCTTTTTTTCGACCAATTGCCTTGTGACAATCACATTTGTACACTGCTTTTCATCAATATAGAATGGCTCGTCATCACAATTGCTACCCTCAATATTGTCGTAGTCGGTTAAAACCTCCTTTCCAGAATGGGTGAAATAGTGAAAGCCATCCTCGTTTTTGACATACACGACATCGTAGGGCTTCCAGTCCTTGACGCAGTCATAGATGGCAGGTAAAATAATATTTCCACTTTTGTTCTTTACCCCCATCTTCCCGTCTTCATAGAATATGGCGTCATTGGCATCAAAGCTGCATTGTTCTACCATCTCTGATGGATAGTATTTGGTTACCGTGTCGCCCGTTCGGGTGTACACATGGTCTTTACAGAGTTCTATCTGGTCGCAGGTTGCTTCTAGGATAATCTTGCCCTGAGCATCCTTAAGTCCCAGTCTGCCGTCTTTCTCAAATTTTTGTCCATCCCTGGAGCGATGCCAGACTTGTTGGGTGTCGCTCCACTGAATAGCTATTTTCTTCATTGTAATTCTCGTTTTTGTGAAGTTCTTTGGGTTATTGTTCTTTCTTTGTTCTGTAGTGTGTGCCGATGACGGCTTCCTGCTCAAGTCCCTTCTAAAGTCATTTTCGGGTCATGATTTATATGATTGACGGTGCGAACTGTCTGTTGCAGGGCATGAATTCCCCGATTCATACTTCTAATTCATTTTGTCTGAGCCCATGATTATGAATCTGTCGGTCCATCATGCAGCATGTGGCGTCTCGTAGTTGATATTTGTGGTGTCCAGAGTCGTATATATAAAAAATACTCCGCAAAGGTATGTAAAAATACCCTTGCGGAGAAATGTAATATACGTATAAGATAAATTCTTTTGCCTGTAAGTATGTGTGGGCTACGCCGTGACGGTCATTCCAAGGCCAATCCCATCAACTGGTCAAACCTGTCAAGCAGAAACTGCAGCTCATGGGGTATGATGATATTCTCGGGAGATATCTTGATGTCATAATACGAGTCACCTATTTCATCTTCTATTGTGTTGACGACGCAGTAGTACAGGCCAGGGTTCTCCTCGCCAAGAGCCTTCGCAATACTGCTGTTAGATTGGGTTTTTCCTTGGTGGAGAGGGCGTCCGGATTTTGCTTTTTCTATCCAATCGGCATAATCTCGTCCATCGTTAGGGAAAATGGCATCATATACGGCTTTGAGCCAATTGGTAGATGTGCCTCTCTTGAACCTACTCTTATGGCTTTGGCCCTTAGAGTTGTGATAAAACTCATGCAAGTACATCTTCTCACCTATTTTCTTTCTTAGAAGCGTACAGAGATATAGCATTCTCTGGTCTTTGCTGCCAAAGCGCACGGGATGTGCCTCTTGATGGTTTACCATGAAGACTACACCATAATCTTTCTTTTCCCTGCCGTTCTTGAGCACCCTTTTCACAATCTGCTTGACCTCTACCGAGACTGTCAGGGGTACTTGTGGAGGTGTGCGCTGACGCAAGTCGCGTTTCAGGGCGGTCGCGCGGCTTGCGTCATATAGTCCCGTTACGATTGCGTCAGATGTGCTTCTATCGGGAGCCCCAGTATAGCTCTCTATGCTGGGTGCAATAGATTCAGGCGTGTTGGCATTCACTGCCGCTTGACCATTTATTGTGCTCTCCTGCGACATCTTGTCCTTTGGATTCTCGATGATGTCTTTTTCTGTCGTTGAGATAGGTCCACCCTTGGGCTTAATCCCTTCTGTAGTCATTGCGTCATAGAATGTCTTCTGCATCTGCTGTAGCGACAATATCCTTTCTATCGACACATCTCCCTGCAGTAATAACGTCTCAATCTTCTTGGATAAAGAGTCAAAGTTCTTCTTGCATACGCCGCCCACAAATTTTTGTATAGCGCTACCTACCTCAGCGTCATTGAGGTTGAAATTGATCTTGCGTACAGCATAATAGAAGCTATTGTCGGTATTGTCTATGAGGCGCACAATCATATTGTAGCGCTTGATGTAGTTAGCCAATTCGGTCGATATCTCGTTGTTCTGCTTGTCAATGTGCTCAATGGTCCGAAACTTGAAGAGGTTGCGTGTGAACGCATGGCGTCTGTTCATTCGGTTAACAGCAGCTGCTCTTTCTTTACAGTCTTCTGAAGACATGACAAGGTAAATCATAAGAGGGTGAAGATTAATCTGTCTTTGTTCGTCTTTGATGATATTCATATAATTGCTTTTTATGATTTCACTTCTGCGGTAGGTCTGGATGGGATCGTACTCATGCCAACGATATGAGCGCCGGTCTATACTACGACTGCCAACAGCGGGCGCATGATGCCTGATGTCGCTATCTCTGTCATTTGTTTCGGCTTGATACGGGCTTTGTTAGTCAATTTCATCATTTACGGCGTTTATGTGGTTTTCATACCTATATTAATAACAGCGGTAAAGTTAGACATTTTTTTTGATATATCTCATCAATGTCCTGTTTTTTATGCTGCTAATTGGCAAATTGGCATAAGAGTATGACATTTGTTCCGCACGAGAATGTATCTTCTGCATAATCCAAGACCATATCCCAATATGTAAATCCATCAATCTGTGAGCTATATTGTAATTATATCATCACTCTCATAGATTGTCCTAAATCGCTCATTGGACTTCAATTCATATTGGTGTCGGTTTTGAACTGCCTGTTTCTGGTTGGGTTGAAGGTGTAGCGGGCTATGACGGAACTCATACAGAGGAAAGATGTCCCTAGTTAAGTTCACGGAAGTTAGGAAAAACTTGCAGACTAACTTAATTCGGTCTAATGACCGATTGGTTGATGACTATGGTTGAGATATAATCGCCCATTTGTAGTTTTATCAGAGCGTTATATAAATTCTTGGTCTTTGCCGTGCTTACATAGAATTGCATGTACTGTAAAAAAAACTTAATTGTATGTCATAAAAACGCCTTGCATTGGATGGTTTATTGCAAATATAATTATCTTTGCAGGAGCGGGGCGATATGGAATCGAAAATGATATATACGTTGATACGCATGTAAACTATGAATCATTCGCAAATGACTCGCGCCTCCTATTGATGTATCTGACCGATTCTGATGCTAATAAACTAATCTTGGTCATCCATAGGACAATGGTGACAAGACATGCATGTTGTCCAGAGTGTTGAATGACATCTTGGCAATGATATTTACAATACTAAACTTATTACTATGTTTCTAGATGTATTACCGTTTCAGCCCCCTTTGCATAAAGGTGATGTCATAGATGGGGTTAGAATTGTCAGCGACGCCGTTAACGTTGGTGGTTTCGGGCGTGTTTATAGAGCTGTAGGCTGTATGGACAACCCTTCTGTGCAGTATGCAGTTAAGGAGTTCTGCGTTACTTTCAAGGATATATATGATGAAGGGGCACCTGTGGGGCAATATACTCGGATGCGGGATTACCATAATTTAAGACAACTGACGGAGAGATTCTTTACAGAGGCCAAATTGCTTTATTTGGTAGGTTGTGATGAGTCGTGTGGCCGACATGTGCCTCGTATAGATGGCTTACCCCATAATCGGTCGCACAGGCTCTATTATGTGATGGAATATGTTGAAGGCCCTACGGTGAGAGAGGAAATTCGAAACCACGGGAAAATGGAACAAATGCGGGTTGTGGCTCTTATTAAACAAGTCGGCGCAGTCGTGAAAAGAGCCCACAACATGGGACTCATGCACGGTGATATTTCCCCCAACAATATAATTTTGCGGAATGGATGTGATGATGCGGTTCTCATAGATTTTGGCAATGCCAGAAGTTATGACGATGCATTGGCTCTTGCTTCGATGACAGATGATGTTCGCTCAGGATTCAATCCTTATCAAGAAGCGCTTGATAGAGTCTCTCAACCATTGGATGAGTCTGATGAATTCCCTGATGAAACTATAGGAATAGGAACCCCGGCATATGTGGCCCCAGAATTGTATTTGACAAAGCCGAGGCGTGATGTGTACTCGTTAGCGGCAACCATGTATTTCATGCTCACAGGGAAAAATCCTGTTTATGGGAACAAGAGAATGAAAGAAAGTCTTGAACTGAATCATGTGTCAAAGCCGATTATAGGTGCGATAATGCATGCACTGGATTGTTCTCGTGATTCACGTAATTTAGACATGTCTGCGTTTATGCAGGAACTTGAAAGACCTATTTCAGCTGACAACCAATCAAAATCTGTGTTATGATAATAATAAATGACAAGAACAGGATTCTAAACCTGAACCACCTGGCCATATATATAATGCTTTCTGAAAGCGAAGAAAGAGAATATGGCAAGAAACTCAGCCATCTTAATAATGATGTGTCGTTGACGAAAGGAATATTTCAATTTGCCATAGTAAAAAAAGGAACAACTCCTTATGAGGAATTGCCTGAAGACATGAAGCGTGCAACTAAGATATGCAATGTAATGATAAGACTCGTGAATAGTATACACGAGACTTATTGTTATGGTCTTGATGTTATAAATCTTGACAAAGCTATAGTAGACGTTAAGGCAGGACTCAATTCGTTTATAGTAGCCGTCTGCGAGGCGAATGTCAGGCAGTTGGAAATCCTTGAAGATCGTTCTACTGGGTCTTCAATTAGGGCCATGAAGATGTATAGGGATAATGCCATCGTTAAAGAGATGTTTGAAATGGTGCTTGAGGGTAATGTATGTAATAGGGGAGTGGCTCCGGCGGTCTTGGAGCGTACTACGGATTCCACCGACATGGCAGAATCTTCGGAAATCGTAATTGAAGCATTGGGTGCCAGATCTGCGCGTAAGATAAGCATGGAACTTTATGAACGCAACAGAACCGGTAGTTCGGTAAACATAACTCTTTCAATTACAAGTGTTCCTACGGGTGGTAAGCCGTTGAAGAATGGAAAAAAGAAGACTGGTTGGGGATTTGATATATGTATCAAGGGAGAACATATGCCGGTCTATTTCGGGTCAACAGACCAGACTTTCCTTTATGCTGCAGTGTTGATGGCATCTATTGAGGGATATCCTTTAGGCAGAAGGCATTTCTTTAATGCTACCGACCAACAGATAGCCTGGCTTCGCCAGAAGTATTCTGCTTTTTGTTTCTCCAATGATTTCAGAGATTGGTATACAGTCGTTGGCAAAAACTCCGCTCATCGTATAGATGATGCTGTTTCCAAGATAAAGGGAGCATTATGGGATGTGCTGTCTGATAACTATAAAGAAGCATATTATTATCTATGTATAACTACAGTCAACAATGATAGTCGAACTAACCCACAGTCAAGATATAAAGTACGTCTCGGTACAAAGAAAATTATAATAGACCCTGTTATAAAAGAGAGAATAGAAAATAGTTAGTAATTGCTGTCGGTCAAAACTCTTTTTGAGCAACCAATATATGGGCTGGATTCCTCTCATGGACTCCAGCCCTATTACATTGCTTTGTTAACAGCAAACCTCTCTACGCATTTGGAAATGTACAAGATGCATATAGTCGGATGATTGCGAATATTCATACTCACCATCCCCTAGCGACGTTGTAAGTAAGCGGTTGGTTGGCAGTTTATTGCGGGTGAAGTTCACGCCCCGTATCCCTTGGTAACGCTGAACCGAAGGGCACCAGTGCTTTGGGGAAAGTTAAGCTGTCGCGTTATCCATGTCCAGGAATCGAGCAAAAATAGCTACAGATGATAAAAAACAGCGTGCAGCTTTATGATGATGGCAAACATGATGATGCAAACATGCAGAAAAACCATAAGTGCCAATATACCTGCAGCTTCAAGGCAGGGACTGTTTCTCATCCGGTTCATCATCATCCTTCCTCAATGTTTCGGGCTATTGGAAGTGGAAATATGTCAGGCGGTGAGTGACCTCATCTCTCTCGTTGTGACTATTCCCATCGTGTGGACTGCTTGCAGAGAGATGAGATGAACTAGAGACTAGGCGCCTAGTCTAAGAATAACAAGCAGATGGATATTAGGCTTGTCTGTTTACAATGTCGGCTTGATGACATTCGGTCTTTCTTCTTCTTGCAAGGCATAGTTGAATAAACCATATTCGGCTCTTGTTACGTGTGTCGGCTGGGTAATCTATAGCCTTAGCCATATTACCTCAAGAAATATGGCTCCACATAGGTATGTGCATATACGCTATCAGGCCAATCTGTATCAAAAGAATGACAGGAATGCCATGTTTGAATAACTTGTGCATCGTCTTATGGCGCCAAACTCGTATGGCGATCCATGCTCCGATGCTTCCACCGAGGACAGACAGCATCAAAAGTGTGGCTTCCGAAATGCGCCACATCGCTTTCTTGGCCTCGTATTTGTCAATGCCGTATACTATGAACGTAATAGCATTGATGGCAAGAAGATAGTAGGAGAGGCAACTATGCAAAGTGTTCATTATAGTATTCAGAAAACTCTATGAGTATTTTGGTGGCAAGAGGAGCGTACCAGGTCTTCACTTCCTGTTCTGTAGGAGTGTGGCCGCCAGGAAAGTGGAAGGCGTTGCTGTAGTGCTCCAGAAAAAGAGGCGAGAAGTTAGCCAGTGTGTCCTTCTCACCAAAAAGTCCCCACACACGATTCTTGTAATATGGGTTGCAATGGGCAAACTGTATGGCTTCCAGCTCAGCAAACTCCGCAATTAGCGCCTCGTCAATCACCAGTCGCTGATTGCCGTCTCTTCGTGGCGCCTTGTATTCATGCTCGCCGATGCGCTCTTTCAGAAACTCCGTCATCTTGAAATGTGGGTTGCCGAGTAGGGCAGGGATGTCCACCACAGGTGCAAGCATCTGCGCAAGAAAAGCTCCGCAGCTGTTGCCCAAAAGCAAGTCGGGCTGCTCCCGGTCGATAATGGTGCTGATCGCTTTCAATGCCTCCCTGGGATGGAGTGGCAAGTCGGGAGTCAGCACCACCGCCTTCCCCACGAAAGCCTCTTGCAGGGCTTTCGCCATCGGGCAACTGCCTGTGGCAAAGAAACCGTGTAAGAATAGTATTTTCTTCATGCCCAAATCTTTAATTCCGACCATCTATAAATGCTTGAAAATGCAAATGCTGTGTGACTCTACTTGCCGATGCAGAGTAATTAACTCATTGATTATCAGATATAAAGTAGGTGTGGGAACAATAGTTGAGCCGTTGCGAAAAACGGCAATTTTGCTGGCTTAAATCGTTGATTACCAATGGTATATACTTTTGTTTCCATATTTGTTTTCTCTTGTTTTCACGTTCTACTTTCCAATACAGAGGGTGTAACGCTTTGATTATCAGTAGTTATTGCATAATTTGAACTATATTTGAGCCGTATGACATACATAGAGTGTAATCCTCTTAAATCTCCGAATATCAGTGGTTTTGTTACTTTTATCGTTTCTTGCCTTACGTTGAGGATGTGACTCCTGATTAACATTCTCTACTTTCCCACGCAGAATCTACTTTCCGATGCAGAATGTAAAATCTGCAAATATAAGTCGCTGATAATCAGCGTATATTTCTCCAATTACGGGGGACAGATACTATGCCGAGGGACGGAGGAGGGACGGAAAATATACAAAAATCTGCAAATGAAGCTGCCGTCAAAAATAAAATATACAAACATCTGCAAAGACGTTTTTCCAGTTCTTTGTATATTCACATTCGTTAACACGGATTTTTGCACATTTTTGTATTCTCTGTGAAGCGAGTGAAGTGCGACTTCCAATTTCTGTCCCTTTAGGTACATTTATCTTTGCAGTTCTTTGTATATCTTTGTAATCTGACAAAAAATGGGCGCATTTTATAATTCAAAATTGGCTTGTTAAAAAGTGTTGACTCTGTTATTTGGCCCTTTGTGGCATTTTTCGAAATCTGTCCCTCGGGGGACACTTTTGTCCCTCCGTGTCCCTCCAGGCTCTTATTCTGTCCCTTCTGCGCAACAAATATATATTATAGCCGGAAGATAAAAGGTTTAGTTTAGGTTATGGATATTTAATATGGGAATAAACTAAACCGACCCTTGTCCAATTGAACCAAGCCATCTCTCTTTCTTTTGGACGGCAAATAAACTTATATCCTCAGAATCCTTCGTGCGCGTATTCGTATGATAAAGGACTGCCGTTTCTGCTTTCGTGAGTCGACGAAATTAGGTTGCAAAGGTAACTGTTGTTCTTTCATCTACCCAAGGTGATCCATTGGTATGACTCAAAATCTCCACACCATACGGGTTGTATTTGGAGCCATAACCTTGTGCTGATGGTCACAACACCTTGTGAAGCAACATAATTTCTAATCACTCCCGAAAGTAGAGAAATCTACAGAAGGGAAATAAAAACTTCAAGATTATGGCAAATCAAGCAACAACCACCTACAAGGTGACAGGTACACGCAAGGCTGTGAACGACCTGTGGAGCACACTCCAAAAGATGGAGGTGAACAGTAAAAACATCTGGCTTTACCAGTTGGCAGAGCACTACGGCATCGACTACGAAACAAAGCAAATTAGTGTTCGTGGTCACATCTATTGGGCAGAGTATGAGGAAGACCCAGCCAATGACTACTATCTGCTATCCTTTGAGACAGAAACAGCATGGGATGCTTGCAACGAGTTATTCGAGGAGATTAACCATCTGCTATGGGATGAACTCTCTATCTCATACAGAGTCTGTGAATGTGGCTGTGAGGTCTATTATGTGCATGATGAAGGCGACTTCTTTCCCGAAGAGGTGGCAGTCAGTTCCAGCGGTGAACCATTCGAGGATGCTTGTGATGACATCTACACCACCCTCAAAGATGCTATCAATGATTGGTGTGAGAAGATGCACATCGAGCAAG
Source organism: Prevotella sp. P5-64 (assembly GCF_002251285.1). Classification (NCBI taxonomy): domain Bacteria; kingdom Pseudomonadati; phylum Bacteroidota; class Bacteroidia; order Bacteroidales; family Prevotellaceae; genus Prevotella; species Prevotella sp. P5-64. The sequence continues at coordinate 235,086 of NZ_NPJK01000035.1, read as the reverse complement.
GTGAGCGAACTGATGAGGAAATGATGAACTTCATCAATGAGTATGAGTATGACGATGATGACACCTACTTCTACATCCGTCAATTTACCTTTGAATAACTAACCTGCGGTGGTATGCGGTCGCTACAGATGGCATACCATCGCATAATACATACAACTATGTACACAGACGAAGATAACAGCACCGATTTGATTGGAGCGTTTTGTGAACTCTTATTCCCACGGAAAGGTCACAGCAACGGCATCATCGTTGATGACTATGGCACTGAATGGCTTGTTCAGTTGACCAACGGCAAAGAAGTACCTGTTTATAAAGACGAGGTTTTCATTGTATAGATTTAGGAGAGTCCAACTGTCGCATTAGGCATTTGGGCTCTCTTTCTTTTGGACGGCAAAATTGTTGGAGCCAAGACTGTTCGTATATAAATGCTAACAGTCTTGGCTCCAGTAAACTATAATGCTTTTAATACAAAATCGAGGCTTTTCTGTTTATGCAACAGCTCAACGCTTCTTTAGTATATGGTAGAAAGCTCAATCAGAACCAGCTTTTTTTTGACCGAACCACCATAAAGCAATCAGTCCCAATGCAACAATCACATCGACAATGTTCCACAACGCTCTACCAAGAGCAACCTTCACAAATGGTTGAAATAGCAACGCTAAAGCCCCCAAAACAACAGCCAATGGCCGTTGCTCTTGCCGCCAAGTATTATAGGCAAACACTGCAAACAGAACCAATGCAATGAATCGTACCAGCTGATAGTAGCCATATGGCATAGGAGCAAGACAAAGCATAAGCAATGCCGCTAAAATAAGATATAAATATTTCATAGTTGACTATCAATAATTATATTTCATATTCACTCATCCGCTTGTGAGTTATATCTATGAGACGTTATTTCTTTTTAAGACAATTTACTCCACATGGAAATGTCATTGTACCTTTGTTTTAACAAACCAGTTAAAACAAGCATACAAACGGAACCTATAACGGCAATGATGATTGGGGCAATGATAGAATGCATAAGCCACCAATAACTACCTGCTGAAAATAAGAATACGCATATCCAGAGAATGAAATACCCAATTTTTTTATAATTCATCAACTTAATTAATGCATAAATTGAAATAACAGCACAAATGATACTAGGGTAATTTAATGAGAAGACTTCATAGCTTATATAGCATAATCCGAATGCCATAATTGAATAGGACAAGAAGAATGTCATCCCCAATAAATATACTAGATTCATTGTCATTGTTCGTTCATTCCATTTCTGGTCAAGGAAAACGATATACAAACATACAAGAAAACAGAGAAAAGATGTAATCGTCATCGAAAAGAGTGATAGAGAAACATTGATCATGTACTCACCACTAACAACCATCATGAAAAAAGCAAAAAATAATGACAAGAAGCCAGAAAGCCAAAGACTTGGCTTAACCCAACGACGTTTCGTTATCTTTTTTTTATCACTTAACTCTTTCCTTTTTGGCGGTTCACCTATGAATTTATTGATTGCATTCTGTAATTCATCTAAAGCCCCAGGAGATACTCCATTCTTACAAACAATATATTGTAATGGTAGTAGAACTATCATTACGGACTTTTCATAATCGGAATCATCAAGTCGTACAGGAAGTATTTGTTTGCCGAATTTTTGAGCCAGAAATATTTCTCCTTTTGTCCACTCTGATTTGTTGGAATTTTCAGAAGAAAAGAACACAAACAATTTTGAAGCCTCGATAGCGTCTGCTATTACACCCGCAAATTTAGCTCCGCCATAGAGACCTTTGACATCATACCACACTTTATATCCATAATCCTCTAAGAATTTTGCATACTTGTGGACTATTTGACGGTCTTTATTTGAATAACTTATGAATATATCGTATGACTCTGCCATTCTTTTTATGAGTCCATTTAGTCAAAGTAACTCGAATTAAATCCAATGTTTTGCATGAACGCCGCGATAGCAAGAAGTCTTCTGCCATCATTTCTGGCGGCATCAACCATATATGTACGGAACTCGTCCTTTTCGCGATTGCTTAACTGTTTCGCGATTTCGGTTGCTTCGCTTTGATCCATCCTAATAATATCTTGTAAGATGGGTAAAATTTCTTCTTGCGAATCAACGTAAAAGAAATCAACGAATAGAGCATATATATCGGGCTCATTGGTTCTAATTCTTCCACCATATGAAATCCCCATAATGCCCAATCCGACACGAGCTAAGGCTTTTTTCTGGTTATAGCTTAGTGTATCTAACATTTCAAATAGATATTATAACTTCTCACCATTATAGGGAATAATATTGTATCCACAAGTTCGTATATAATTTACAAATTTGGTCTGTCCGGGGTCTTCATCATCATACCCTTCCCATTTATTGATAATATCTCCATTTGTCTTGACCAAAAAAGTCATGGGAATACTCCTTACACTATATTTCTCTTGCAGATCTTCAGTGCCATCCTGTTCAACATCAATATATGTGTAAGAGTTAATTCCTGCTTCATTTATTTCTTTTACGAATCGTTTAGATGGACCACACCATGACGCACTAAATAACAACAGATATGCATCATTGGAAGAAGTAGATGAGCTTCTTGACACATTTGTATCTCCCAAAGGAATTTCCATTGTTTGTGACTGAAAATCTCTAACTATGAATCCTGTAGATTTATTTATTCCATAACCTTTCAGGATTATTCCGTCACATTCTGAAGGCATAGGGGGTATTTCTATTTTGTCCATGCCAGTGACATCCAGGAGTAAAGGACGTCTTATATTCAGAAAATATCCTACGTTATCGTTATTAGTTCTTTTATTCACAAATACTTTTGACGATGAACGGTAGAAAACCAGTAATGGCTCGCCATTATCATCTGTAACATAGGAAACACCTTTGAACGGTAGTATTTTACCTTGTAAGCTTTTATTCACAGGAGGAACCACGGATGGTCTCTGCCCATCAAAAATAAATCCTTTTGGCATTTTATTACTTGTCTTCCTATTGTAAGGACATAAGTACAAATTGCACACCTTGTTACCAAATTGATCACATATTTCATATTTATCAATTATGTGTTCAATGTTTGGAGCATTACAAGACCCTATCCTTTTCCAGGATATTTTTGATCCGTTGGAAAGGCGCAATTTTCTTAGATACACTTCATTTTGAGGTACACCATGAATAGGAATTGGATTAGTTATATCTAATCCGAATTCACCATAACCTTCTGGCATCACATCTTCCGAAGTTCCTGTGTTGCACATCATTTCCATTGCATTTAACAAGCCAACGGTCTGTGACAGTTGCTTGTTATTATCTACTGCATGATTGTAGATTATACGAATGTCGGATTCTGTCAACTGGTTATTTATACGTTGTTTTACCTTCCCCGTTATTGCGCTAAGGGTTTTATCTTCATCCATAAACAAGCATGTCAAAACAAAAATATAGTTATTTGCCACTACATCTTCATTATATCTATTGCCCAATTTTTTGCATAATTGGCTTGTTAGAAGCTTTTGTTGACCTATTCCTTCTGGGAAAAACAACTTATATACCTTTGCTAATGCCTCTGGCATTTCAGGCTCTTTCTTGCGTTTAAAAATGTCAAAAAAACCCATTTTGTCAAAACAGTTTAAAATATGAATATTTCTATATATAGCAATTGGCAGAAAAAAATGACGACACTACTTTGCTTCTGCTTCTTCTACTTCTGCTTCCTTTTTCAGACTAAGAGGTTCATTATCCAGACTTAGAGTTATTTCTGCAAAAGTCACATTATTCCATTCTGGGTCGTCTGCGACATTAATATCTGGCAGTAAGAAATCCTCTTTATCGGGATATTTGGCAAGAATTTCTTCATCTGTTAGTGATAACCTAACGCGAATCTTCTTGAAAAATTTGACTTCTGAGTATTCAATGCGCTTATCTGCTTCGATAGTCTTAAATGCTAAATCAACCAAACACATTTGCTCTTCCTTAGATAATGCATCTTCTGCTATGTCGCTTAGATAATTATTCAAAAATGACACTCCATCTTTGTTGATAGAATCCACATATTTCTTTAATACCACTTCAACATCTAATTCTTTGAACAAATCTGTGTTTGCAATAAGCTCACGTAATACCTGAACTTCCTCAGATGCGATGTCACCGTCACATGCCATACATGCGAAAATGGTTTTCAATAATAATTCTTGATTATTCATAACTCAAATATTTAAAAAGTTAAAAACCTATTCTGGGTCTATCGGACGTAATCTTTTCACCATTCATAATGGCTCTGATACGTTCATATTTTTTTAATTCGTTATCAGATATAGATTGCTTTACCTTTGAAATTGCATTTTGTAGCAACTCCATAGTAATCTTGCTATGCGCTTTTAAAGCAGCTCTTGACGCATCATTTACAATTAACTGAATGTCAGCAGAAACATAATTGTGCGTCATATCTGCAAGCAATCCATAATCTAAGCCAAAATCGTATGGACGTTTTTCAAGGTATAACTTGAAAAGCGCTTCTCTTGCTGCTTTGTCGGGAACTCCAAGATAATATTTTTTTTCAAGCCTGCCAGCACGCAATACAGCCGGATCAAGTACATCAGGCTTATTGGTGGCACCTATGATAAAGATACCTTTCTCACCTGTTCTGTCCATCTGTGCCAGGAACTCGTTAATGCCAGACATACCTTTATCTTCAGCTAATGAACGATCCTTTAATAAATCATCCAATTCATCAATAAATATAATGGTAGGAGCATTTGCTTCTGCTTCTTGAAACATTGCAGCTATATTTTCCTGAGTAGCATTTATCCATTTGCTTTTTAGGGTAGCTGGAGTTACTTGCATGAAATTAAACCCGACTTCTTCTGCAAAATGTTTTGCAAAAAAAGTCTTGCCACAACCAGGAGGCCCGTATAATAACATTCCATTCGGAATTGTCACACCATATCTATGATATTCCTCTGGATTATGAAGTGGCTCTATAACCTCTTCCCTCATTTGACGTTTTAGGTCATCCATGCCAGCAATAGCTGCGAATCCAGGTCCCTCCACCTTGCGTGAAAGAGACCGCTTAGAATCTTTATCTTCCTTTTTTGATTCGTCAGATTTTACTTTTCTATACGTCGGCTGGCGTTCTACTTTTATCTCACCATCAATTGCTTTTATGAACTCCTGAGCTGTTTGGAAACGGTTTTCTACATCATAACTTAATGCCTTTATTATACAGTTTAAGAACTGTTCATCTAACTCAAAGATATCAGTTGTAGGGATTTTAAGAGGTTTTTCCCTTTCAGATAAAATGCGTTCCACTTTATCACCTTTGATCCTTGAAATGTCAAGAAACCAAGGTAGCTCTCCATATAGCAGGTGATACATCATTACACCGACAGAATAGATGTCAGATTGTATCTGGCAAACACCAGAGAATCTCTCAGGTGCCAAATAAAAAGGATTCAGTTCATTTAAGTTTGGCTTTGCTGGTGGTTGATTCAGGAACCGAGCATGTCCAAAATCAATCAACTTCAAATCCTCCAAGCCACCTACTAAATTTAGCATTACATTTTGAATCGTTACCTCTCCATGCACGATAGGCTCGTCTTGGTTGTGAATTGAATCGAGTGCTGACAGTACAGCTTTGGCAATCTTCTTAATATCGTAAACACTAATATCATCGTCTCGAATAATTCTCTGAGCAAGTGTTTCACCACTAATAAACTCCGTTACGATATATGTTCGTTGCCCTCCATTAACCATTATGCTTCCGGAGTCAATATAGCTACACAGGTTGTGATGGTTTAAACATTTTGAGATTTCAACTTCCACAACTCGTCCATTATCGTCTATTTGATGTCTATTAAGTTTGGAATAATCAATCAGTTTTAAGAATCGTGTTTTGCCTTGAGCATCCTTAACACGATATGTTTCAGCATAAGAACCTTCTTTATGCTGAAATGTAACTGTGTAGGGTCCAATATTATCCTTCTTATTGTAAAGCATATATGGATTATTGTATTAATTATCAATAATATCTAAGGTTCGCCTTCTGTGGCTAAACACAGAAGGCGAATAAATTTATCTGAGCATACCGCCAGCATCTTCTTTCTCATCATCCGGCATCAAATCAATCAATCCACATACTATTGGATGCAAAACATCCACCGTAGGATTGTTATTGATAGCCTCTAAACCTCGATTAAGTAACTGACGTGCTCGACCAGAATCAGTCCATCTTACAGAACCGAAACGGCCATTATAATGCTCTATAAAGCCCATACACTGATATAGCAGAGTCAAATGTACAAAGAGGGCATTTATTTGTTCAAGAACCTCACGTCCCATCTTAACATCCTTACTGTGGATGACTTGATCTGTTTGATGTCTCAATTGATTAACAATCTGTAAAGTTTTATCGTTACCAAGGTCATTTTGAGCTTTTTCAAGTCTATCGAATTCTTCACGCAAATCTTTTTCAATGCGATCCCATTCAGTTGCATCATCTTGATCCTCAATCTCACGAAGAACTTCTTTTAGATGCTGAAGGACGGCTTTTTTCTCAGAACTATTAGCTGCTTCATTCTTTACTGCATCAAGCTTATTCTGCAATTCATCAGTATTCACACCAGAACCACTGAGTCGACTTATACTACGTTGGGCTTCTGCAAGATCCTTGTTAATAATCTTTGCAGCATCATCGATAGACTGTTTCTTACTAGTATCGAGTTGCTTTTCTACAGTAGTATCTGTTGCAAGGAAATGAACTTCAAGGGTCATTTGTTCGGAAGTGTCAACCTTTAATGTTACATCTACAGAAGAATCTTCTGTAATTAATGATTCTACATCATCTCCTGTAATTACGATGTCTGCAACATATTCATACAAAGAAGCACTTCTACCTTCAGCACCCTTAAAATCATCTACCTGATAAACAGGAATCTTCAAAACATCACTTTCAACACCAGGACGTAACTTACTTGTGGTTTTGAGGTCATTAATAACTCCAACCGCAGGTACAGGTTTGTTCTTCTCCAAGCCTTTAGCCATTCTAAAGACTGGACGCTTCTTTGCTTCACTCCATGTAGCAATACCAATATTATAAGGAAGTGGAGCAGCACCTACTTTAGAGCCCTGTATAATCGTGATTTCATTTGGAAAACAAGGTACTTTGTTTCCTTGCTCATCATATGCAATAATTGCAAATGAATTTGGCTTTGATTCAAGAAGATTAGCCTCTATGACATTACCGGTAGCATCAATTTCTACCTTTCCGCTTGACCATGCCCTATCACTTCTTTCCAATTCAACGTAAACCTTTGAAAAAGAGCTACCAGGCTCCAACCTTGCACTTACCCATTCAGTTTGTTCAACTGATGTTGATTCGTAACCTATTTCTAATTTAACAGTTCCAACTTTAATGTCCTTCTGGTCAACAACTGCATCCATGGTAGATGCATATAGTGCTGCTCCTGTAGCCACTGCAGTCATCGGGTCAATAGATGTGTCAACATTCGGGGTAATTTGATCCTTTAACATCTGGCGAATCAATGGTGAATGAGTTGGACCTCCCACAAGTATCAACTTATTAATTTGTGAAGAAGAAAGATGGTTGCGATTTACTAGTTCCTTACAAATATCAACTGCTTTCTGGAAATAAGGACGCATAACATCAAACACTTCACTTTGTGAAACTGTTAAATCCAGTTCCATTTCTTCACCATCTTCATCCTCTCCCAAGTCACCAAGATTTGAAAGAATATCATACTTATCCTTGAATGAAAGCTGATTCTTCGCTTCTTCTGCAAATGTCTTCATTGCATCACGGAGCACTTCCTTCTTTTCCTCGTTATCAAGAGTTTCATCCAGAACAAAGTTCTTTTGCAAATATGGGATGATTATATTATCAACAATTGCGTAGTCAAGATTTTTACCTCCAAGATAGTTATCACCTTCGGTGTCAAACACTTGCATGATACCATCTTCTACTTTCAACAAAGCTGCATCAAAAGTTCCACCGCCAAAGTCGAACACCATCCAAATGCCATCTTTTGAATCCGTGGTTAAACCATAAGCCATAGCCGCTGCAATTGGTTCTTGGAGGAGTTCACATTTCGTGAAACCTGCCATTTTAGCCGCCTCCATTGTGGCAGTTTTTTGACCTACAGTAAACTTAGCAGGTACTGTAATAACCACAGAAGATATATTTTCATCTGTTACAAAAGACTTTAGTGTTTTCAGCACTTCTGCAGACAGTTCTTCTGAAGAATAGTCACGGCCCATATATGTACTGGTATACTTTGTATCAGTACCCATGGTACGTTTGAACTCAACATAGGCATTTGAAGCCTCTTTCTTACCAGCCTTAGATGCACGTCGTTTATCACTCTTCAAATCGTTAAAGGCCGAATCTCCAGCTTTAACGCTCTGGCGTTTGGTGAATGACACGCATGAAGGCATTGTGTCCTTAAGAACGTCTGTCTTAATAACGACAGGTTCACCTTTTTCCATCCTGCAAATTGCAGAGTTGGTAGTACCCAGGTCGATACCGTAATCAATTTTTAATCTTGCCATAATTGTTGAAAATTTTTATTCTGCTTGGCTAACTTCTATCTGAGCAGCCTGAATCATTACTTGCTTATAATTAACTTGTGGCTTTATAATTCGAGATATGATTTGCTGGCCAGGCTCTAAAGTGTCATCTGTAACAAAAGTAACAGCTGCCTTCATTCCTGCTTGATAAGGTTTTCCCAGCATATCAACGATTTCATAATCATTAGCCTTGAAATTGTCCTTTATTCGCTGAACACCTCTTGAAAGTTGCTTATATCCTTTTATACTCTCGTCCATTCGCGAAAGATTCATTTCTATCTTTACTATCTCATCAGCAACTTTAAGAGTAAGGGAGTGATCAATCTCACCATCATCTGTTGTTGTTGGAGCTGATACTGATTGCTTACTCAATACTTCAATTAATTTATTATCGAGTTGAATTGTTTCTTCTTGCATCTTTTCCTGAGCTTTGCGGATATTCTCTTGTGCTTCCTCTAAAGAAGACTGTGCTTTACGAACGTCATCAATTGATGTTGAACCAGACTTGATTTTTTTCATGAACGCCCAAACAGTTGCTGCAAGTGCAACTATTAATGCTATAATTCCACATATTCCCCATAATGTACGAGAGGACAGAATCTGTTCCGTAGCCAGAACTTTTTCATTGGTCTCTCCAATGATTGTAGAAAGTTCAGACTTATCTGCTTTTTGATCGTTTGCAAGATTGTCGTATTCCTTTTGCAAGCTATCAAGCTTAAGACTTAAATCTTTATTTAAAGACTCTAAAGCAGAAATGCGAGATTCTGCCTTTGCATTCTTATTCTTAAGTACAGAGACTTCGCCTCTTAATGAATTAAATTCTCTTTTAATATTATTCTGCTCTATTGTTACAGAGGTCAAATCTACTGATTTTACAGGTTCCTGCGCCAAAGAACAGAATGAAATTGTAGTAAAACATACTACCATTAGAAGTAATTTTTTCATATATGTAAAATTTTATAAACAACTAACTAAAATGCCTAATGTCACAACAATGGCTATTACAACCATACAACCACTTCCACTACCGCTACCGCCAGACCAAGTTGAAGTGGAAATACCAAGTTTTTCACACAGACCTTTAAGAATTCTTCTATTTTCATCGTAACGCTTATTCTTAAAATCTGATTCCATATCAAACTTGTCCATGAGTTTTATTGCATTCCATGCAGACTGAGCTACACTCTTAAAGGAGTCAACCTGAGAATTGTGGAGTTTAACCCATGCATTATAGGTTGATGCATCTAAACCACCTAAACCATATCGTGATGAAGTATATAACGAGGAATAAGAACTGCTCCTTCTGCCTAATATACTATCGAAAATAGGATCCTTATACATTTGTGATTGAAAATCCTCAAAACTTATAATCTTATTTTGTGCTCTATTCACTTCTTCAATAACAAATCCAAGGGCACAATTAACGACTATTGTAGATAGCTTCAAATAGTATGCTGATGATGCACCTAATTTATTTTTTATGCTTACTAAGTCATCTCTTGTGCCATTAAGAAGCGAAACTGCATTAGAAATAGTATTGGACTGCTTTGATGTATTAACCAACTTATCTTTGATGGCCTTGTCTTCTGCAAACACCTCTGATGGGGGAAGTTCTGCTATAATTTTTGTGAGAATATCAACATTCTCTTTGCAACGATCTCTTGCCATTTTTCCAACGACAACAGATTGTGCATATTTTTGTAGAACCATGGCTTTATGAGCAGCTTCCGCTGCATCAGAATCATTGTAGTAATCTATACCGCATTGCAGGATTTCCAAGCCGAGTTTATCCGCAATCATTTGATATTGCAAATCACTAGTAGAAACGAACTGCTTTAATTGTGTAAGATCGGCTTTGGTATCATTCATCAATTTTGTACCAGCGTTCAAACGAGCCGTAGGACCTTTTCCTCTTGATGATTTACATACATCAATAGCAGATGTGAGCTTATCAATGATTGGCTTTGTACTTTTGCTTCCAACAAATTCCTTCCATTCGGTATTTGTAATATAACCTAAGAATTGGGTGGGCTTAAACTCATCGCATAAGATATCCAAAAAGTCATGAGCCAGATTATCAGAAGTTGCTAAAGCATTGTCTCCCAATACCATTTTAACAAACTCATTGCTGTACGATGAATATAATGTCTGAGCATAACTAATTGCATTCCCTAACTGATTCTTAATTAAAGCACAAACGAGAAGGTTCTGCAATGACGAAGCTGAACTCTTTTTATTCCATATTTCAATTGCTCCATCAATATCACCATTCGTTAATTTCCCACATGCAATTTCATCCAACTGAGTGTTTTTTGAAAACCAAAACTGAGCATACTTTAGTTGCTCTGTTGGAAGAGACAGTTTTGATGTTGCGTCTGCAACACTTTGCTCTGTGCGCAAAACATCAGGTAAAAGTCCATTTAAATCAAGTGGAAACGATACCTGACGACCGACTTTCAGGAAAGCCTTCATCTTACCCTGGTTTGCAACAACTTCTTTCTGAGTAGAAGTTGAATAAACGCCAAGCTGACGATATGGGTTGTTATTGATAATTTTCATTGTTTTAATATCTGTATGTACTTATATAATAATCCACGCTGTAGTTGCCACCTTGTAAATTTTCGTTTCCTGCATAGTTACTAACATTTGACGCAGAAACTGATGCTGCAACTCTATAACTACCATTCTTTAATCTGACAGAGGATGTTCCACCTGCAGAAATAACCAACCTTTTACTATCAGGGCCACTATACAAAAGAGTTAGAGTATATGATGTACTGTTGGTCACCGTAATATATGACGTTGGACCACCACCATATCCAGTTCTATCCATTTCTGGAAGTGACCCGTGCTCACCTGCATATACACGAGAGACTTCAAGATCAATCAGTTTTTTCTCACATTGACTAATATGAGAACCATTTGGGTATAATGATTTGTATTTTGTAAATGCAGAAATGCTATTTTCTGACAAAGCCATTTGCCATGCTTTAGACTCAGTATTCCATGCTTGATTTTCTATTTCCTCTATCTTAGATTCAGAATCTTTGAAATAGTCTGTTGGTACCACTCTTTGATATTGCTTCCAACCAGAGGTGGTCGCTTTACTATCTGCAACTCTATACAATGAGTCGCAGATAGACTCTATCGCAGTTTGGGCTTTGTATCCATAACTATTTCCATCATTCTTGGAAATAAAGTCCTGCAACTTCTTAATCGGATTATCTATACTTGAAGAACTGCTATATAAAGAAGACCCTTCATAAGAATCGTAATCAAAATCTCCCGCTTCATTCAACAACAAACTCAACCATATATTACGAACCTTATCAGCATTGTCTGTATTATAGAATCGCTGAATGTATTTTTTACATGATTCTTCTGATGGATTGCTTATAATTTGATCATATAGTTCTTTTGACTCGCTTTCTTTCTCAATTTTATCTGCCCATTCATGAAGTCCAGCAGCAGAAAATCCAAACACGGCTGCAATAGCAGCACATATGAAAAAAGTGCCACAGCCACCATCCCTATCTTGCATTGACCCAAATGCTGCAAATCCAGAAATAACCGCAACAATAGTACAACCTACAGCAAAGCCCCGTATGCCCCAAATTAAATAAATGGCAAGAAGAATAAGCAAAGGTATTATTGCCCAAAGCATCCGCTTCAGAGCTTTACTTCTTTTTTCTGCTTTTTCTTTTTTTATCCGTTCTATTTCATTAATTTTTGTTTTTGCTTTCTGACCGCCAGTTGAACGAACACCATATGTTGAAACGACTTTTCGATAGTCATCTTCGCTTTTAGCTAATTCATACGCTCTTAAAGAACATTTTTCAGAATCAATCTTATTTGTCTTTTCTGATTCATATAATGTAACCACATCATTCGTGGTTTTACATGCAGACAAAGCCTTATCTTGCCGAGCAATTCTAACCTTGCGCTCATTTTCCTCACGGATAAGTTTGTTCATTTCATTTTGAGCTTTTGGCACAAAACTACTATTTGGGAAATCACCAATAAATTTTTGATAATCAGCAACTGTCTTACATTCCCTAAAACGCAATTCTACAAGATTAGATTTTGCTTGTGAAACATATTGGCTATGAGGATATTGCTGAATAAACTTCTCCAATGCTGCAACAGTTTTAGCAGCTTGGAAAGATAATTGTTCTATTTTTGACTTAGCTTGTGAGGCATATTTACCAGAAGGAAATCTCTTAAGAAAAGACCTATATGAAGTTAGATTGCGACATGATTGATAAAACTCTTCCTCAGTGCGCAAATCCACATCAGAAACGTCCAGGTCATTACACCACCCACAACCATATTGATACATAAAAGACAATCCAGAATCATCAAATCCCTTACAATTGCTAATAATTCCGTGAAGTGCTTCTCTGCATTCTTTATAGCGACCTTCTTTGTATTCTGGATCCAAGTCGAACTTATCCATATACAACTGAGCACGCCAAGCGGAAATAAGGGTAGTCTTCAGCGTGTTGAAATCAGAATTTTGAGCTTCATTAACCTCAGCTATGATATTGCCAAGAGCATTGTTAATAATTGTGGTTGAAATTTTAAGGTAATACTGGTGAGTACTTCCTAATTTCTCTTTTATATTAACTATATGTGGTGCACAGTCTTTAATCAACTGAATTGAACAGCTTATCAAGTCTGGCTCTATTGCAAATGCAGCCAGAGAAGCCTGAATAGCCCTATGGTTAGCCATTACCTCTAATGGAGGTAATTTGCTAATTATGCCTTCAAGAATACGAACATTTTCATCACACCTATCCTTAGCCATTTTTCCAACGACTACAGACTGTGCGTATTTCTGAAGTTTCATTGCTTTAAACGCAGCGTCATCATCATTAGAATCATTATAATAATCGATTCCACACTGAAGAATAGTCAATCCAAGTTTATCTGCAATTATCTGATACCTCGAATCTGACACAGACAATTCACTCTTTAAATTTCGTAGTGGAGTAAGTGTATCAGTCATTAATTTCGTACCGGCAGACAAACGAATATTCGCTCCTTTTCCTCTCGTTTCTTTAGCGATCGTTATACTGCGATCAATATCATCTATTAACGGCTTAACTATTTTACTTCCAACATACTCTCCCCAATCCTTATTGATTATATAAAGAGAAACTTCTGATGCACCAATTTCATCGCATAATACGTCAAGGAATCCATGTTCAAGGCTTTCTGACGTAACAATATTACTTTCTTTTCCTAATATCAGTTGGGCAAATTCAAACGAATATTTACCATAGAACAAGAAAGCCAATTCTAATGCCTTACCATAATTTCCTCTTATGAGGAATGTTAAAATCCGATTATGAACAGAAGATAGGTTTTCTTTCTTTTCCCATATTGAAATCGCCTTATCATATGAACCTACGGAAAGGTTGTTTATGGCGATTTTATCTATCTCCGTATTTTCAATGAACCAAAATTGGGCGTAACGTATTAAATCTGTAGGAAGGGTTAATTTCGACTCAGCATCTGCTATGTTTTCTGCTGTCCTTTGAAGAGAAGACAACACACCATCTAAGTCTGCGGGGAAAGAAATTTGACGGTTAACGCGCATGTTCGCTTTTATACGCGCTAAATTGGCCACAATCTCTTTTCTTGTAGCTGTCGAAAAAACGCCTATGAGACGATATGGATTATGTCGAATTATATCAAGCATAAATTATATTTAGAGTTTTTGCTTTCTTAAGATGCCCAATTTAAGCGTGAATCATCGTGGTGAAGTGCTTACTAATAGTTCACGGATGTCAATTTTCAATAAAGCAGCAATTTTTGAGAGAGTTAGCAAATCCGGCTGAGTGGTATTCGTACACCACTTTGAAATTGTAACAGGATCCTTGCCTAATTGTTCTGCCAACCATTTGTTCGTTTGACCAGCATCTGCTAGAACAGCTTTCAGTCTATTTAAATTCTCCATGCATTAAAAAATTAAATTCAAATGCAAATATAATAAATTCTGCTTGGATTATTCGTGAAAATACAAGAAAATTTTTCATTTTTAACGATAATAAATGAATAACCTATAAAATGACACCATAATTACACATTTTTGCATTAAAATATCAAATGAACAAATTAAACCATAAATTAGCAGATAGCATATATTAACTCAATATATATCAAGATAGGTATTACCACGCAAATAATAACAGAACTTATCACATAATTCCAGCCAATCCGTTTAAACCATAATAAAAATTCGACAGATTTGCTAAACATCAAATCACATCGGTCTCTAAATCTCAGCTGATCTTTCCAAAGAAAGATAATCCATGCCATTGCGAACATCGGCGTGAGGAATGGTAGCTTTGTGAGATAGTCGGCCATTATCACCCATGATAGAGGAATCAGTAAGTAGTATATTACAATATTCACCTCATTGTATGTTGCGCCAGTGAGTTTGGCTATGACGTGTTCAACCCCAGCAACGAAACCGAAGATGGGAAGTGCTATAATCAGTACGAACTTTTCTAGGAGAGAGAACCTCTTCCAATGAGTCTTGATGCTATTCATCTTTGGATAGTTGTTCTATTATTTGAGTTGCATTCTTTAAATATTTCTCTTGTACAGGATGGTCTTCCAACCCTTGTTCCATTGATTTTTTGAAGACACTGTCATTTTCCAATGGGTTAACCACCTTCTTTAGTTTGATTGTACCAATTATCAAATCGCCTATTTTTTGCGCTTCATCCCAATCCTGAGCATAAAAGTTTTCATTGAAGTAAACTACAATGTGAGAATCCTGGAGATAGGTGACGAACTGTTTCTGAATAATGGTGTCATTATCCACATAATTTGCAAAGTACAGAATACTTGTAGGATAACCTCCGACTTCCACACTGTCTATCTCATGGATTAGTTCCGCATCATCACCACTGATTGCCCGTGCAGTCTTTGCCATATCTTTCGCTTCATCAATGTTCTTCCATTTAATGGGCATGAAAGTTTTGACAAAATGAAACCACACGACATTACCATTAGGGTCAAATATCTCTACTACGTTCTGTAAAGAGTCCAAACCTTTCCAGCCCGAAGAATCGCATATCCAGCCTTTGGGTAAATCAATTGAAAACAGATCGTTTTCATAAGTTATTGGGAATGGGTCGTCGTTAATGGTATTTCTTGCTGTTGGCTTGGTGCATGAAATCATTCCGACGATAGTCATCCCAAGTATCAAAAATCCAATAGTTCTCATGACGATTGTATTTTGAATACCTCACAATTGTTGATTTCTAATCTCTCTCGAATGGAAGAAACAATCTGCTTCAGGAAATCATCCTCAACGACTACCGAATCCAGAATTTTTTTTGCTATTTCCATATCGCCAATCTCTCGATAGAATTCCGCTTTCATCACATTGTCTGTAATCAGATTGTTTATTAGCCAAAGGCCATTTTCACGAAATAGTTTTTTGTCTTCTTCGAGAATGTCCTTCTTGTCACCATTCCGATAATAGTAGTCATTATATGCGTGATGCAGCATCATACGCACGTTGATTTCTTCTTTTTCGTCAATAAAACCTTCTTTAGCTAATTGTGCGAAAGCTTCCTTCGTTTCAGGAAATGTCAGAAGACCTTTCTCAAAGCAATAGCCATCTTTGGCATACTTAACAGCTTGTCTTCCCTTGATGAAATATTTACCGCAACGGGGACATTTCTGGACATAAGAGATTTCTGGTAGCATTGGAGCTATCTGTTTATTATCAGACCACAGTTCTGAGCCAAAAGTGTTTCCAGACACTAATGACATGATTTCTTTCTCTTTGCCACAGAAGGGACAAGTGAGAATTTGGGGATTACCTGGCATCATAATACGTATATTTAAATGGGTTATAAATTAGTATTGAGTTATCTTTATTACTTTTTTGGCATTGTCAATCTCTATTTTGCCAAGTCTTGCGAGTACGCTTTGTCCGAGTAGGAGGGGGGCTTTTTGGTTCCTGACAACAGATGCACGTATGTTGTTCAGATCCAGACCTCCAAAATTGACATTCTTGATGTTGATTACAGTTCCGACATTGACATCGCCATTTGCATCCATATACCTTTGATTTCCTATCACGTCGTTTTTCGACAGGTAACCGTTTTTCATCATGAATGTCGCTTCGACCATTGAAAGCGTAACATCGCTGGCACCTGTGTCAAACACAAAATGAAGCGGCAATCCGTTTATCTGACATTTTACCTTGCAGATGCCATCTTCCTTTGTAAATGGTATTTCAGAGATAATCAGCTCTTTCTTAGAGACATTATTACTTTGTTCCCTGTTTATAGAAGAACTTGCAGATTTGTATTTTGTTATGAGGGCCTTAAACTCATCTGTTTCTCGCAAGAAATCCATATCAAAATCTCGTTCAATGTGAGCAAACCTGTTATAGCCAAGTTCAAGACATTTCTCCAAGCATCTTAGCGCATTGCCTTTATCTTGCATACGAGAGTATAGGCAAGCTGCATCATAATAGTTGCCAGAGTCTGTGGAATCTCGTGCAATAATACTGTCCATTGCAGCGATTGCCTTGGCATTTTCTCCTAAACCTTGGTAAGCGTAATGAATACAGTCATATTTGTCGGGCGTATCTTCTATCTCTATTACCTTTTTGAAATCGGCTTCAGCCAACTCTTTCTTGCCCTGTTTCATGTAAATGTCGCCTCTGCTGACGTATGAGTAAGAATAATCTGGATCTAAAACGATAGACATTGATAGGTCTTCTATTGCCCCTTCCATATCACCGGCCAATTCCTTGAACCATCCCCTACGATAGTAGCCAAAACCATATTCAGGCTGGGCTGTCAACACATTATCCCACTCAGCAATGGCGGAATGTACTTCTCCCATCTCATAATAGATATTGGCTCTACGAGCTTTATATGAAAGGTCTGTACTATCTAGACTTAATGCTTGGTTTATGCTGTTCAAGGCATCTTCATATTTTCCCATCTCATAATGACATATTGAGATTCGTTGATATACACTTGGTGACACGTCCTTACTATTAGCAGTCTCGTAGTATTCAATAGCTTTTGTATAATGTTTGTTTTGTTCATACATGGTTCCAAGAATATAGGGCCATGTCGCTTCATTCGGAGATTTTGCGGACTGTACTTTAATTTTAGAGACAAGCATGGTGAAAGCTGGTTCTTTGAGCGTTCCTGCCAGATAGTGGGCTTTTCTGTCCCAATCAAGGCTTAGAGCTTTCACAATATCATCGGTAGCTTCAGCCCACTTCTCTTTTCCGATGTATGATTCAGCCCTAAAAGCGTAACCTTGCGAATAATCACTTGCCAGTTTAGTAACATAATCAAATTGCTTGATTGCATCATCCCACCTTTTTTGTGAGTTTGCATTACGTCCCAGTCCCATGTAGCCCATCGTCTCGCCAGGTTTCAGTTCAATCATCTTCTGATAGTCGGCATCGGCAAGGTCATATCTTTCCTGCTCATAATAGATTTGAGCACGTTTTTCGTATAAGCTGTTTTCATCTGGTTTAATCTTGATAGCGGTTGTTAGGTCGGAAATCGCCTTAACGGTATCTTCAAGATTCAGATAAACATCAGCTCTTGTTGTGTATGCAAAGATGACATACTCCGCATCCTTCTTTGGGAGCAATTTGATAGCCATATCTGCAGCAGTGAGTGCTCGGCCATGTTCTTCCTGATGTTCTCTCAGCATAGCTATCCATGAGTATGAATAGCCGTTCTTGGGATTTTCTTGTATGTCCTTGTTAAAGAACTCCAGGGCTTCTTCCGTTTTCTCATTTTGTACGGCTTCAACCCCTCTCATGTAGTTATATGATGTAGGGCGGCCTTTTTTGTCTTGCGCTGTTGCGCTAATCGCTACTGCGAAAAGTAGCATAATCAAATAATTCTTCATACGCGACGATTGTTTATTGGACATTAGGATTTTTCACTTTAACGATGACTAATACATCTTTAACCCCAAGACATCCCAGAAGTCAGAAGGCAGGGCCACGTTTTCCAAAGGAATACACTCTTTGAAAAGTGGAGCTACTTGATTGGCAGAATAGCCAGCAATTCCGCACCCGATGCGAGTTACCAGGAAGCGCATATTGGAATGTTCAGCTGCGAATAATGTGAATCGTTGAATGGCTGTGCTCATTTCTGCAATACCTTCCATTGTGGGAATAGCGTAGCTTTGACCTTGAAGCCCTTCGCCCTGTCCCCATATAGCTCCGAATCTGCGCATGGCGTGTGCTGCAGCCCCTCCACCATGGAAACCTCCGGCATTGCTGCCAAATACGAATATTTCATTCTCTTCCAGATGATCAATTCGGTCTGGTGAGACTCTTGGCCCATAGTATTCCTTGGCATAGCGACGCTTCCTTTCCAGAATTTCCTCCCTTGACATACTTCTTTCTTCACTATACATCATGTTCATCTTTTCATAGTAGGCGCGTCTAGATGACCGCTCACGTCCCCAGGTGCTACCGGCTCCAAGGTCGTCATGGCTGAATTCAACAACGTTTTCAATGGAGAGCAAATCTGTCACTTCCTTCACATTATGTGCTGACCCCATATATGCGAATGACCAACCTTCCGATTTAAGTTGCTCTATCAGACGGCGTAATCCGGCAGCATCCCATTCCCTTGATGCGTTTTCCAGACCATCCGTTAGTACTGTGACTACGGCAGTTGCATCTTTATCATCTTTTATGCGGTCATGAAGGTGGGTCAATGACAGTCCCATTGCATCATAAAGTGGAGTACACCCATTGGGCATGTAATCCTTGAAATCTTTCACTCCAGAGATAGGTTGGTTGTCAATCATTGTGCGAACATCTGGTCTGTTTGATCCTGAGTCGAATGTTACAAGAGTTAATGTGTGCTCCTGTGTAGTCAGAAATTCTTCTTGTGCACTTCGAATCGTGCAGATGGTTTCATTGATTCCAGATAGTGTTGCCTCTCTGAGGTGGCTCATAGAACCACTCTCGTCAACAATAATCAGATTATAAATACGTGCTTTGCCGTTACTCATTTTATCCTCTTTTGAATCAGAATTGTTTTCACTTTGTTCTGTAGCTTTTTCTTCCTTGCTTGTTGTTTCAGAGGGGGCGGTTTCAACCTTGGTCGATTCCGGCTTTTCCACAGTTTCTGTATGTTGGTTATTATCCTTATTGAATAACCTCCAGAATTTACTGATTTTTTTCATGTCGTTATTTCTTTATTTATTTCCGTACTTATTCTCGAACTCAGTTATTATATCAAGAAACTCTGCAGGAAGATACTTTATTGCCTGCTTCCTCAATTCGTCAGGAACTCCGAAATATGCTTCTGCAATACTTCCTGTAATACATCCGATAGTATCGCTGTCACCCCCGATGGATATTGCGTTTCGGACAGAATCCTCAAAGTCTTTACCATCGAGAAATGCTACTATGGCCTGTGGAACACTATCTTGACATGTTCCTCCCCATGTGTAGGTCGGTCTGATTTCATCACAGGTAAACTGCAGATTGTATTCAAAGCGTTTTTCTATTTCAGTGCGAATATCTTCCTTGCCACATCCTTGCCTTGCCATCATAATGGCTAATGCTGTTGCTTGGGCACCTTTTATTCCTTCGGGATGATCATGAGTACACTCAGAACTTTTCTTCGCCATAGCAAGAATGTCTTCCTTTGTGTTGAAAGCCCATCCAACAGGACCAATACGCATGGCTGACCCATTACCACAGCTATTGTAAGGTCGATAATCTTGTTGCCGAATCGTGCGGACAAGCCATAGTTTAAATCCACCACCATATCCTCCCATTGGCCAAGGATATTTTTCTCCATACCTACTATAGTAGTGTGCGACCTCACCTCCATGTAAAAGCCAGTCAGCTGTTGCAATAGTCAGAATACTATCGTCCGTATAACTACCATTCTCGTTAAAGAACTTGAATTCCTTTGTTTTGATGTTGTTAGGAGTGAATTCATATACACTTCCTACTATGTCACCTATAATGCTGCCAATCATAACTTTCTGTTTTTAGGTTGTCAATCGATATTCCAATAAGCATCAGGGTCGCCATCGAAGGCATCGTCAATTACGTCGTCGCTATATCCTGCAACATCTTGTGCGTAGGTTCCAGCGTACTTTCCATAATGTGTTCCATATTCCTCTTCATAGGAATCATCTTGGAACATTTCATAATCATCATACTCATCCATAATGAAACGTTTTTAGAGGTTATTATATTAAAGTAATAGTCTATACGATGCGGTAACGGCATTATAACCGAAACCATTTACATATTCTGTTGCTGCCAGCATCCTTACGTGTTCACCATTAACCTTATAGAACCTTTCGCCTTCAATAATCTTGACGTACAAGGTCTGCGAAACTATGGAGTTGTCACATATTCGCTGTACAGAAACGTCTGCGATATTGTGCCATTCAGGGATGGACTTTTCGTAATTCTCATTCATATCTTTTTCTATTTAATTGATACTATACCTTGTTTCATTGTGTATTATTGACGCTTTGAGAATTTGGGGCCATTAAAACCTCCCAGTAGGGGAGGCTAATGGTGTGACTCTTTTAGAATTCCAGTCTCATCCCAATTTTCTTGGCATCCTTATATGCTTCTTCATCAAAGGTATATAGCTTTGGAGAGCGATATGGATTGCCAGTTACTTTCTTTCCTGTTTCTCTGATATAGCCAAGTTTAAGCATCTTTTTAGGAAAGTTTCTTCTGTCGCGTATCGTGTTGTCATCTTCAGGTGGATTGAGAATGGCAATGTATATGTTTTGCAACTGAGGCATAGTGAATTCCTTGTCGAGAAGATTAAAACCAATCGGTTCAAAGTGAATCCTTTCTCTAAGTCGATCAATTGCATCTTGAATTATCTGTGCGTGGTCAAATGCAAGTTTCAAATTAGGTATTTCGTCAATTGAAAACCATTTGGCTTCTGCTGCATCATCGCCGCCTTTGATTATATACTTGTCCTTTTTGACAAGTGCATAATATGCTACGGTTACAACGAACTCTCGTGGGTCTCTTCCTCGTGCCGAATATGTTTTGAGTTGTTCAATAAACTCTGGTTGGATGCCTTTGTCATTATTAAAGAGCCTCATTGATGATTCTTCAAATAATTCTCTATGGACACATTCGTCAGTAGGCTCGTCTTTTTGGATAAAACCACCGGGTAATGCCCAATAGCCTTCGAAAGCAGGAGTCTCACCTGGTTTAGCTTTTCCTCTTTTGATAAGAAGGACTTGCAAAGAACCATCTTCCTTGTCGAATCCGAAAACTACAGCGTCTGTTGTTAATGCCGGATGCCAATATGGGGATTCCCATTTGCCTGTTTTCTTATTATATTCCATACTATTATAGTTTCATTGTGTATTATTTACGCTGCAAATTTACAAAACATTTCTAACTCCACCAAACTTTATTGCGTAAAAATTACACATTAGGATAAAATTTCAGGAGAATTAACATTTAAAATATATTTTAGAGGGATAAAACCTTTGATTAAGACTTCTGCTTGTCTTTGCCAATAGTCATTGTCTTCAGGTTTTGCAAATGGTTTCTTCGTTGCCTGAATGTTAACCCTTTTGAGGTCATCAAACTCTCCTCCACATTTGAGATTAGGTTGAGTTGCTTCAATATCAGTATATAGAGTATCATCAAAGAGTGCAACTTCAGGGTCTATTTTCAGTAAAATAAGTTCTGCTCCTTCTGCTTGTCTTTCTTTTATTTTTGGTAATCGAGAACAGAAACTTGTTCTAACAAAGTCTTCGAGATCCATTCTTGCATCGATGTCTCGTGTCAATGCCATGTCTTCTCTAACAGGCATGGTAATACTTTCATCAAGACATCGCTTAAAGGATAATAGTCCACCATATTTTATAATCGACTCTAACCTATCTTTCTCTGTAAAATGATACAAATATTCAATTCCGTTCGACTGTAAATAACTTCTAATCTCATCTTTGTTTGCTTTGAAGGAAGGTGAAAAGTGGTCTCTTTTTAGATATGATATTGGCTCATCATTCTGAATGGCAATTTTCTCTTCTTCTTTGAAGTATTTACGTAGGAACAAATTGAGTTCGGAAATATCTTTCTGAGGCAGACTGTATTTTCCCTCTTTGTACTTTTTATGTATGGCCATTGCCAATTCGTCATTCATAAGAAATCCATCCTCTGATGCCCTTTCTGGAGAACTGGATTCAAAGATTTTTTTTGAATGGAACAATCTGATGGCATCTCTTTTATATATTGATTCATTGCCTACGATTTTATGAACATAAGCCATAAAATGTGCAGAATATAGGTCGGCAAGACTCATTTTGTTTATTTCTGCATCAATTATATTTGATACTAATTGCTCTCCATATAATTCAACAAGGGACGCTCTTAACCTGTAAGCGCGTAATTTGTGTTGGACGTTTATTGGCAAACGGGTGTCATCATACTTCTCATCTTTATTAGTTTCCTTATCTGTCCAATATATTGTTCTGGAAAGAAGTAGATAAAGTGTTTCCAGAAATACATTATGGAGTTTCGGGCTTAGAACAAGAAGTTGGTTCATTCCCTTTTGTCCTAATGCCTCCAGAATGTTATGGAGAATGTTTACACAACCAAAAATAGCTTCTTTGTTGTGCCAATAAATGTTGGGTGATGAGAAAATATGGTTAAATTCTTGGTGAGCGAAACGCAAAGCAACATTAACTTTGTTTGCTCTAAAGAATTTTTGGAATAATTCGCTTGCTATATAGGGATGAAAGGTTCTCAAATACTTGTTTGCAAAATCTGTGCATCTTTCATCTTGGGCATCTAAAGAATAGAAAGAATCGGCTGCTTCAGTTCTGAAATCATCTAACAGCCTTCTGTCATTTATCTGATGGCTATGGTTTACATAATGGATGGCTTCTTTATGGTCATCCATAATACGATAAAACCTTTCTTTAATGGTTTCCAAAAGAAAATCTATGTCAGCATTGTTGATACCTGTAGCATTCAGTTGTAGCTGGAATACCACAATCAAATCATATAGATTCTCTTTGTTGATATTATTGAGAAGATACGAGGAGAGCCCCGGCACTTTTGGAATAAAATGATCAAGATAGTCAATCTCCTCAACAGTCATATTGTTAGTCCACTTAGGTTTTGGATTCCAAGTGAGGATATGATACAAGTCAAATTCTTTCTGTTCTATGTTTTTGTCTTCAAATTCTTTCCTGAACAAGTCATACTTTTTAATTATAAGTTCAAGATTTGTTCTTATACCAGAAGTCGATGTACCTTCGGTTTCAACAAGCATTTTGAAGCTTGTAATAATACTTGTAAGCTCACGACCATTGTGGTCTGTTAGATATTGTAACAGACCAGGTATTTTACAAATGATTCGATTCAGTTTAGTGAACTGTTCCTCATTCAGGCAATATTTCCAGAGAAAATTCTCCATTTACATCATTTATGGTAATGGGTGGTAATTCATGCTCATGTATCTTCCTACGAGCAACTGCTGAAATACTTGCTTGGTAATAGTGTAATCCATGTGCTCAAGAGGTTCAATGATAACATCGCTCATTTTAGCAATCGCATCAACCTCTGATTCGCCAGACAGCCTAAATGCAATAAAATAGAGTACGCTCATATCATTGAGTAACTCAAAGATATAAGAGAATTCAAGTTCTTCCTGATATTTCTTATCTGTTTCCGCTTGGGTAGCCAGTTTTTCAAAGCGAGCTGTGCACAGAGAACCAACCTGTTCGTTCGGGTTATTGGCCATCCAATCTTCCAGATAGGGCATTACCTCTCTCAGTGCCGTTTCACCATAAAATTCTATGACGTATTTTGCGGCTTCTTGGAAATCGTCAAACTCCGGCATTTCGTCGTTGGCGAATGCTTGATATACAAGACGTGTACTGTAAGCTCGATACATCATGTTCAGTACAATCTTGTGAGGATAGACTTGGTGGGGATATTTGTTTCTCCAGTTGCCTAAGTTTCTCAAAGCCTCTTCAAATGCGGGTCTTAGTTCTATCATAATTATCTTTTTTAATTGAAAATTAAATAAATGCCTTGCTATTGTCGTTTGTAACAACAAGTTACGCCTATTTATATAACGTAAAAATCAGCCAAATATTGCCCCTAACAAGCCAAATATAGCAGCAAACAATAGAATGTTCAAAATATATCCAGCGATAGTGTACAAGCAGCCTTTCGCGTCATCCTTTACACTTGATTTTGAACCCTGCTCGTTCTCATCACTCTGTTCATATCCTAACTGTTTCAGATTTTCTTCAAGCCCCTTATAAACCATGCCAGCTGGAGAGATAAGAGTGTTTTCTGTGTACTTTATGCTATGATACGTAGAAACCTCTGGTAAGTAGTTCATCCATAATGCCGTCATGACCTTAAACACACGGATGATTGCTTCGTTCTGTGATTGGGACATTTGTTGATCCTCTGTTGAGTTGCCTTTCTGAAGATCTGCAATCTCCTTTGACTTATTGATAATCCAATCACCAAATTCAAAGTAACTCATGTTTCTACAGAAAGTCTTTGATGCAAATTTGTTCATCTTATTCTCTACGGCCATCATTTGGAAAAATCCAATCCATCCCGGCACATAAAAAGAGTGATGAAATCCAATAACAGGTGTCTTCTGAGACAGCTCATTTATGACTACGATAATGTCATTAAGCTTATCTTTCATTTCCCTCTCTGGGAACATGTCTAAGATATTGTTGAAATTGTTCATGTTTATATTAATTTAAAGAGGTTTCTTAGAAATGTGTGCAGCCTTGCGGACAAGGCCGCACACGTCAAATAAACAATATTAATGGATGAAGTAATACTTCAGGCCATCCTAATTATAACACACCTTACAGGGTTTTCTTCCCATCTCTTTGGCTTTTGCCAATGTAATGGCCATCACATGCCCTTCTTCGTTGCACCTTTTCAGTGTTCTACATGATTTCTTCATGTGGTAAGCATAGGCACTGCTGCCTTTGCTGATATACACTGTGTTGTTGTCATTGCTTGATACATTTGGTGTCAAGTACAACAACGCTGCAAGCAATACGGTTTTCATACGACACGGGCTTTTTGTAATGTTACTCTGTTAAAGGCATTGGAGAACTGTACTATCCTTACTTTCTGGGCACCTTTGATAGCAGCTTCGTAGTCACATTCTTTGTCAACGAGTTTGCTGACTACAACGAACAGTTCAAGACTCATTAGAAGAACAAAGAATACTACATAAAAGCCTCGAGCCAGTTTTCTTGTAGTGATAATGTCCCACATCGCTTCCAATTCTTCCAAGAATCCGACGCTTTCCTTGCATTCACGCCTAACGTCTTCTTCCACGTTTTGCTTTTTCTCGGTCCACTTTTGTTCTTGCTCACGCAGTTTGTCGACGGTTTTGCTGTTGGACTCCAGAAGTGCTTGTTTAGGGTTGGCCACCTGATTGGTCGTGACAGAAGGATTTGTCACAGTCTTTATTTGACCGTCAGGCATGACCAGCTTTGACGTACTGTTGGTGACCGACTTCTGGATGACAAACGGGTTTGCATTGATGTCTGCTTGTAATACGGCATTTATGCGATCTATGGAGTCGATTTCCATGTGTAAAGCAGCCAGTTTTTCATCGATAATCCTTACTCTTTGATTGGTAAGATCTGCAACTTGTATCTCAATGGTGTTTGTCATTTGCTTGTCAATGTCCTTGCCGAACATGGTCTGGTCGAATATCGTGGAGCCGACAATGGCCATGATAAAGGCTATGATTGCTCTGAAAGCTACCATCGAGAAAGTCTTCTCACTTGTCAGAATGATTTGACGTTCAATCATAATAACTATAGTGATAAAGAACAATGATACAAATCCGCATGCCCATGTTGGCAGTCCTATATACCTCTGTGCAAAGCAAAAACCTGTAACTCCCCAGATGAGGATAAGTATAAGTAATGCAGATGTGTACTTGCTTAATTGGCATTTACTTGCCTCAGAACACTGTGACAGTACTCCTGAACTCCATCCTGTCAACATGCAGCCGAATTTAATCCACCAGTTCATAATATATCTTTTTTATTGGTTAGACTTCATTAATTGGTCACTATATTATGCCGTTGCTCTTTGTTGTGAAAGAGGCTGTGCGATATTCGCTTGGGGCATGGCCTTCCTTTGAGGCGATGTCATGGCGATAGTTGCGACTCCTCTGAGGAAACCACAGTTGTATGACTGAAGAGGTACAGATGACTGGTCATCAGCCTTGAACTCTCTTTCAAGCTGCTCCAGTTCTTGCTTATGTGTGGTAATTATTGACATTTGATTCTCCAGTTCACTTACTGTAGAGATCAAACCAGCTGCACTGCAGGTGTCCATCCGAGTCTCAATATCTCTTTTCATCACATCGTAATTCAGATTGATTTCACGGAACACCATCAGGATCTTGTTCTTGATGATGTTCATGTTCATATCTCTGAAAGTCAAGTCGCTTTTAATCATGGAATCTCCGAATCCCTTTTCCTCATAGTTCTTGTGGAGATAACCATAAATAATGTCTATAGGCCAACCTGTAGCGTAAGAGACTGTCAATGGCTTGTTCTCTGAAGACTCTGGTTCAGCTGTTGTCATAACACTGCTCACCTCTTCCTCAGCTTGCTCGACTGGGTTAATTACTGGCAGCATAGAAATAGCTGCATTACCACTCTCATTCTTTCTGTTTAAAAAACTAAAAAGTCCCATAATTTAATATTGTTTATTTGTTAATGTTATTACTTCATTGTGTAATTCTGACGCAAAGGTAAAACAAATCCATCAATCCTCCAAATCTTTTGTGTATAAATTACGCAATGGGGTTGAAATTTAACTTTTGTTCACATAATTACGCCTAAAATCGGGGATTTTTAGGCGATATTCCTTTCTCTTATATCATTTCATTGCGTTCCGCATTTTTTCTATGTTTTCGTCTTTAACTTAATTAATTCATCAGTATTATGCGTGCACGCATATACATTATTACTTATAATTCGATAATGGACTGTATTCTAACCAATTATCATACAATCTTATTTGTAGAAGGCTTACTTGACCTTCTTCATACTTTTTTGTTCCCTTCTCTTCTTCCTGTTTCTTGTCGGAAGTCACATAGAGGCTGCCAAACATTGCGAGCCTGACTATTCCTGCGATGTCGTTCTTTCCTTTGGCGTAGCCCATTCGTATGTGGCATAGCCCTTCGTTATGTCAAATGGCATTTTGTTCTTGCTGCTCCCACTTTCTCCTTCCTTTAGCCTAACGCTATTCCTCGCTGTCCTTCTCCGTCCGATGAATGGTGATCGCAACTGGTCATAGTTGTGACTGTCGGGCATCCTCCTTTTCGAATCTGTCACTGAATTGTTCTTATTCCGACTTCTTCATTTATGCCTTTTCCGGGCGAAGCGAGTCACACTTACTTTTTCCGTCGCAAAGTTAGTGCAAGCCGTATTCTGCAAGTACCAGGTGCCTTATTCCTCGGATTTTTTCAAAAACTTTTTGCCGTCTGTGCCAGCCAATAAAAACTTTTCCTGGCCCAAGGGTGAAATAATTCGGTAATTCCTTGCATTCCCATACTTCCCTTGCCAACTCTTAAAGCAACGTAAAAAATAAATGTTTCACTTCTAAAAATTCAAAAAAATGAAAAAGATCGAGAACAATTTCACAGTTACAGGTTTCGTAGGTAAGGATGCAGAAATCCGTCAGTTCACAACCGCTTCAGTAGCACGTTTCTCACTGGCTATCGGCCGTAACGAGAAGAACGGCGAGGAAAACAACCGCGTATCAGCTTTCGTCAACGTGGAAGCATGGCGCAAGAACGAGAACGCCGAATCATTCGACAAACTCTCTAAGGGTTCTATGCTCACCGTCGAGGGTTACTTCAAGCCAGAGGAATGGAGCGACCAGGAAGGTGTCAAGCACAACCGCGTCGTGCTGGTAGCCACCAAGTTCTATGAGACTCCCGACAAGGAGGAAGAGACTCCGAAGGAGGGGAAGAAAACTTCAAAGAAGAAGGCCAAGTAAGCCTTCTTCTTCCTCTTAGGAGGAATCTCCCTAATGAAAGGGAAAAGAAAACTCTAAGAATATTCACCTATAAACAAATTCATAGTTATGATTTACACTCACACAATCGGTCGTATCGGCAAGGACTGTAAGACCATCACAGGCGCACACGGAACATTTATCGCAGTTGACATGGCTGTCGATGACTACTCCAAAGGTCAGAACATCACCACATGGGTAAGGGTACGCAGCAGCAGAGAGAACCATATCCGTTTGGCTGAATACCTAACTAAGGGCAGACTCATTCTTGTAGAGGGCACAATCTCCACGTCGCAGTGGACTGACCGCCAAGGTGAGAGCCACACGCAAATCTCCATCAATGCTGATAGCATCGCTTTCGTGAACGCAGGAAAGAAAGACGAGCAGGACACTGACCCGAAGAAGGCTGCCAAGAAAGGCGCAAAGGCTAAGAATACGCCCCAGCCACCACAGGATGCTCCAGAGCCAGACGAGAAAGATTTGCCATTCTGATAACCCCTTAATCCCTTCAGTTGTGGAATATCATATCGTCTATGCTAAGTTCGATGGATGCAAGAGCTTCAAGGCTTTTGATGTCAATGAGGGCAGACAAGTGGGCAATCTCATATATGCCTCACTGGTTGAGAACACAGAAGATACCAGGTCTAAGCTTCAGAAACTCGCAGACATGAACAAAAGTTGCAACCTCATTCTCCAGTTGAGGAGAAACGGCAAGGTTAAGTTTCAAACAACATAATAAGGTAACGGGCAGACCAACCATCTGCCCACAATTTTTTTTGTTCTCATGGATATAGTCGACAAAAAGAAGGAGCAGATAAAGGCTCTGATTGAAAAGATGAAGCAAGAGGGAAAGCCCATTGATTGGGCAACAGCCGTTTTATGCTAAATGTTAGTCCGTCCTGCTGTAAACGGCAGGACGGTTACTTATTGTACTTTCATTCCATTATCCTTCAGAAAGTGTACTCCATCGGTGAAGCGATGCTGCACTGATAAAGTACACCTACTTCAGGAGAGGCAAACCCGGAACGACTTGCTTCAGCTGCCAAGGATGATCGCATAGCGCACATGCTCAGCAGCTGAAGCAAGTCCATCCGTTTGGTCGTTTGCCTTTATAATTTCATTTCATATTTCATCTGGACTTCTTATAGCAGCTACGCAGGTTGAATATTCTAATCAGAATACCTTGCTCTTTGGTATTATAATACTTCGCCCCACACCATGAAGTCACCCCCAGTCCCATTAACAGAGTCTTTATTTTCAGTCAGCAGAGCGTGACATGAAAGAAAAGACACAGTTACAGGGATAGGCAATCACGAAAAGGTGTCCAGTCATCTTCAAACAGGGTCGGTGAGATCGCAAGGCGAAAACTCACTGACTCTGTTTTTGCTAACAGTACACCACTTCGTCGGGAAGATTGCCTTTCTGGAATTTGGCTTCACCCCATCCCAAACTGTTATACTCTTACGGCTATCCCTTTTCTAAACTGATATACATGATTCTTATAACCTACGCCCACACCATTGTCTAAACAGCATCATCAGTTTGTCATAGAGGGAAAACTCTTGTGGTCAAGCGAGTTGATCATAAGAGTTTCCTCACTCTGCCAAAGGTATGTCAAGGAGACTCTATCAATCATTGACAGAAGGTATTTGGCAAAACTAAACACTTTGCCAGATACTTTCAGTCTTTTATGCTTGATGGAGACTCCTCTTTCTGACATACTGGCTGATGATTCCTGTTTGGACAATCCCGCCCACCTTTATAAGTTGTTGTACAAGACATTATCTGTCTAATCCTTCAAAGCCCGTGAAAAGGAATTCTTCTGCAAAGGTAGTTTCGCCATTCAAACCGTCAAGAATAGCAGGGCTTCGCTTTCAACAATCTTCCTTTTCGCTGAAAAGAGTATTCTTGAAACTATTTTTGCCTTATTGCCTTGCTGTCACCTTGAAAAGCAGAAAAATTCCCAATCACAGGCTGAAAGGCTTGAAAGAAAGGGAAAATAAAAATTTCAGAGTATGGCAACAACAAATTTCAACAACCGACTGATAACGCCAGAGCTGACCGAGGCACTGAGCAGTTATCCCCTGTATTCTCAGGACGCAAAGAAGAAGGATGCAATGTGCATCGCAGTGTTTTACCTTGGCAATATCCGCTGGTACATTATGGAAGGTCAGCAGGAAGGCAATGACTTCACGCTCTATGGTATTGTGGCAGGTTTGCAAGAAACCGAGTACGGCTACCAATCCGCTACTGAAATGGCAAGTATCACCTATGACGCAAGTGAGTACGGACTTGGCACATTGAGAATTGAGCAGGACAAGGATTTCAAGCCTTGCAAACTTGCAGACATCAAGGACGAGGAACTGCAACTTTTCCTTTCACGGCTCTATGATAAAGACTAATGTATAACCCCAAATATTGAAGATTATGAAGATTATCGTAATGGACAGCGCAAATGTGCGCATCGAGGTATTAAATGTTCCCGACCACATGATTGAAGAGGACATCGAGCAGTTCTTGGCAGAACATGACTATTCGCTCAATAACATTTCATGGATGGCTGCACCCATCGACTTTGTGCCGGTGCAGTTCCATGAATATGGTATCTGCCATTCGGATGGAGAAGAGTTGCACTTTGTCCGTCAAGGAAAACTCAAAGACTTCTCTATCTATGACAGTGTGCAGGAGGTGAAGCACCGTGAGCAGGAGGAACTTGCCGAAAAGCTCAGACTTCGTGGCGAGAAGGTGGATGATGGCTATGAGTGGCACTTTGAGGGTGAATGTCCCATCGTAGCAGCTTATGACTATGACGAACCATGTGATGTGGTTATCCTTTCTGCCAGAGTTGACAAGGACGGATATTTCACCATCATTGGCGACGAGAAGAATGACCGAGGTAACGAGCACGAAATTGATGTTGACGAAATCTTTGCAGGTCATTTGGACTTCATCATTTCCGAAATAGGAAAGTAAATCACTTTGGGGATAGGTGGCAACTCCGCTGCCTATTCTCTATAATAACAAACTATTATGAAGCAGATATTTGTCGTTTATGAAACTGACGCATGGCACAGCACGAGCCATCGAGAATGTGCAGGAGTTTTCACCAGCAAATGGGCAGCCGTGAATGCCATCGTGAAGAACCACCGCATAGAGCTGGACGAGTTCTTCAGTGAAGAAGAGATTGAAAAGACCTCCAAAAGAGTGTTGGAAGCCGAAGTTAGACGCAGACTCCGCAAAGAACTGGAGTTTGCCTATCAGACACAAGGCTATGAAACCAACTATGACATTGAGGTATGGAATATCAATGAATGGTATCTGACATAACACTAAAGATTGTGGAACGATGCCTTGAATGGCTGCTTCGCCCTTCAGATGACGGATCCGAAGGGCGAAATGGCTGTTATAATATCCTTGCAGGTTAATACTCTTGAACTATACATGAACTACAGTTCACTTGATGGTTTCACCAATCTCCATATCGGACAAGTGACAGCGGAAAGTTTTTTCTGCGAAGTTATCACGTCCGCGTCAAATAGCAAGTCGTGCTTTGTGAACAATCTTCCTTTTCGCTGAAAAGAGTATTCTTCACAGCAGACTTGCCTTATTGCCGTTACCGTACTTCTGGAGGCAGAAAAAATCTTCCCTGGTCACAGTCCGAAAGGATTTAATGAAAGGGAAATAAAAAACGAAACGGCAATGAACATGGTCAAGGTTTTCATCAAGGGTCAAGAGGACAAGGAACTCAGCAGTTTCCTCCGTTACTATCCAACTCGCATCAAGAATGTGGGCATAGATGGTGTATTCGACCGACAGACTATCTTTGATTTCAAGGATGGCTGCAATCAGCCCCAAGTGGCTCAGTTCGTAGCAAAGGAACTTGTAAGAAAGTTCGGGCGCAAGATTGGAAAGGTGGTTTTCTCATGTGTCCCTGCAAGTAGCCAAGAGCGCAACGAGACACGCAACAAGGCTTTCTCTGCACTTGTATGTCAGTTGTCGGGAGCCATCGATGGTTTTTCCCATGTCAAGGTCAATGGAGAGCGGTCTGCAGTTCATGGCACAAAGATGAAGAAAGAGGTTCGTGCCAAGCGACTTGAAGAGAGCAACACCATAGAGGTAGATGCAAGTTTCTTTAAGAATAAGATTGTATGCGTATGGGATGATGTTGTGACTACAGGAACGTCATTTTGTGCCTATGCAGCGCAGTTGGAGAGTGCCGGAGCACACGTTACTAATGGAATATTCCTTGGAAAGACTTCATATAGATATGTACCAACTTATTGATGATTATATGGAACAAAGAAAATTTAGCAGGGCGGCAACAGCCGCCTTTACGGGGCATCGCTTTGTCAATGCTGCACAGAGGGAACACGTCAAGAAGCGGCTTTCAAATGCCGTGCTTGATGCTTATGGGCATGGCATCCGAAATTTCATATCCGGCTTTGCCATTGGATTTGATATGATGGCGGCAGAAACGATCGTTTCACTGAAACGTAGCTATCCCGACATCACATTGATAGCTGCAATTCCCTTCAAGGGTCAAGCCAGTCGTTTCAGTTTCTATGACCGAAAGCGATATGACAGGTTGCTGGAGGTTGCTGACGAAGTGATTGTGCTCAGTGAGAGTTATTATCCAAGGTGTTTCTTGGACAGGGATGAGTTCATGGTGAACAACTCCTCTAAGCTCATAGGCTATTATGATGGTCGAGAGAAAGGAGGAACGTTCTACACCATCCGTAAGGCGATGGCACAGAACATCCCTATAGTAAATGTGTTTTGAACTCTAAAAAAATGATTTATGGGTGATATTGGAAGCATTATTATCATCGTCATAGTCTTCCGCGTCATCTTCCTCGTGCTTAGTGCATGGTGGAGAGGTGATAGCAGGAATGACTTTAGACATGACAGGTAGCAGTCTGGCAAAAAGCCACACTACTCTTCTTCGATGTCGTCAGGCCACCAGAACAGTTGCAGTTCGTGGATGATGTCATCCCAATCTTTCATGGTGAACGTACCTTCACCCCTCATCATTATTGTCATGGTGATGTCGTTGTAGGTACGATAGACATTTGTGTCCTTAAAGCCGTTGCGAAGATAGAAATTCTGACGGCGTTTGCGTTGGTCAATGTTCTCACTGACCTGCGTTGGGCTTTCCATGTCCAGGACAAAGGATTGTCCTTTATAGTGTTCTATCATTTGAGTCAGTATTATCTGACCATAGCCTTTACCCCGTAACTCTTTGCACACGGCAAAGTACCAAAACCAGTTGATAGACTTACGTGGATAGACGATGGTGAATCCAATGAAGTCTTCGCCATCATAGTATGCAGTGAAATCCAACGGCATTTCCTCGACCAGGCGCATCAAGTCATCCCATGGGATTTGTTCGTCTTCAGGAAATGCCGTTTCATACAGCTGTTTTATCTTTTCGTCAGCATTGGATGCTGTTATCTGTTTTGTGGTCATAATTCTATAGTCTCTCCCTCTTTGGTTATCTCCCAGAAGGGAATAAACTTTTCGTCAGTAAACTCCTTCATTCGCCATGAGGATTCGAATCCACTGGCTACGAAATGCATGGGGACAAACATACCGACCTTAAACCGCTCGATAAACTGTCGGCCACCAAGCGTATAGCCATTGCCAATGCGTCCATCTATTGGGAACATAACAAGGTCAAAGCTATCTGTCACCTTGCAAATGTCCTTCAGTTCGCCCAAATATTGTTTTTCATGGGCTATCGGATCAATGTCCTCATCAAATTCCTCACTGTAGATAGTTTGTCCTGGCACTGCTTCGGACAGGAATCTTGCATACCAGTTGTTTAAGTCACCTGCATGGAAGATACGCTTGTCCTCCGTTTCTACTATCCATGATACTCCGCTGTCAGTACTGCCTAATGCTTTGACGGAAACAAGTTGGTCTGACCATGAGGCACCTTTGGCTAACCAAGCATCGGCTTCCTCCTTGCTTGCTCTTCTGTGTCTGAGAATATCCTTGCTCAGGATATAGGTGATATTCTCCCTCTGTTTTCTCCATTCAAAGACTTCTCTTGTGAAATGGTCTTCGTGAAAGTGACTGGAGAATACATAGAGAGGCTTCTTACTCTGAAAAACTGATTCCAATACATTGCCTGGATCCATCCAGTAATCGAATATTAGGATGGATTTTTCAGTTTCAAGCTTGAAACCACTATGGAATATGTAGGTCAGTTTCATTTCTTCTTTCCCTTACTTCAAAACAATAATGTCGCTCCAACGAGTCGTTGGATTCTTGCTTTTGAAATCATGTTTGATAGCATTGGCAAAGACGTTAGCCTTTCCCTTGCCATCTTTTTGTGTGTATTGCTGACTGCCAAGTACAATGGTTTCAGTTCCATTGACCTTGTTGATGCGGTCAATGACTGCATCCAGTCGTTTCATCTTCTCAAACTGTTCTGCATTGGTATCGAATAAGTCTTGTTGAATAGGACTGTTAGGCCCAATTCCCATGACGATGACACCTGCTTTCTTATAGTGATAGCCCTGACGGAAGAGCTTCTGAAGAACTTCATTGGCAGCTTTGACAATGGTGACAGTCGAACTGGAAGGCGTGATGAGTCGCATTTCCTGAAAGTTCCAGTATTGAGGAAGGTCTTCACGGAAAGCATTTGTGTTGAGAAATACGCCTACAATGGATGCGACCGTTCCTTGCTGACGCAGCTTCTCGGCACATCTGGCAGCATAGTTCGACACATGAGTACGGAGTCCGTCGAGGTCTGTAATCATGCCATTGAAAGAACGGCTGGTACAGATTGATTTTTTCTTTGCCATCTCTTCATTGGGTACACAGTCTTCACCATTCAGTTCTCGCCAAGTACGCTCAATGACGATGTTGTTAAATGTGGCACGTACCCAACTCTGGTTGTGCTCTGCAAAGTCGTAGGCAGTCTTCACGCCAAGGGCTTCGAGACGTGCTGCATAGCGTCGGCCAATGCCCCAGACTTCCTCAATGGGATATAGTTTCAATGCCTTAATACGCTTCTCGTCGGAATCGATCATGCAGCAATGGCGGTAGCCCTGGTATTTCTTGGCGAAATGGCTGGCCATCTTCGCAAGGGTCTTATTGGGTGCCAGTCCGATGCTGACAGGCATTCCTACATTCCGCTTAATCTTCTTATGAAGTTCTTCGCCCCATGCTTTCAAATCCAGATGCTCCATGCCATCAAGATAGACAAAGCACTCGTCGATGCTGTAACGGAAGTAGGCTGGAGCCTCTTTGCTGATGATTGATACCACACGGCTTGTCAGTTCGCCATACAACTCATAGTTCGATGAGAATACGACAATCTTTTGATTGGGGAACTGCTCTGCCAGTTGGAAGTATGGTGTTCCGGCTTTTATACCCATCTTTTTGGCTTCATTTGACCGTGCCACCACGCAGCCGTCATTGTTCGAGAGAACAACGACAGGCTTGTCCTTCAGGTCTGGCCGAAAGACACGCTCGCATGAAACGTAACAGTTATCGCAGTCAATGATGCCGTACATTCTTTACTTATGGGCTTTGTTGTATTCTTCTTTGGTCATTATGCCTTTTTTGGCTTCTTCAATGGTCTCTGCATCTTTATAGAAAATCCAATGAATAACCGGGTGGCCACCATATGCTGATGAATATGCTTGTTGAAAGCTCCAGCCTTTTTCAACCATATAATTTGCAGCATCGACCATACTGTTGAATTTTATTTCTTCTCCATTCTTTTCATCAACAAATTTTAGTTTGCTGCTCAAATCTCCCCACATATTATAAGATGCTTGGTTCCCAAAATCAAATATGATTTTAAGACCAGAAGAAAGTTCTTTCTCAATGCCTTTTACTTCACAATAATAACGTTTTGTCTGTGCATAAGAACACAAGACAACGAAGAGAAGTAAGATACTTGTCAAAATCTTTTTCATAATGATTGTATTTATTACTATCGCCACTTTTTTATAGTCCAAATTACCACGCCCCACACTTCAAAGTCATCATCGGCATCAATGCGGATAGGCTTGAAGTCCTTGTTGGCAGGACGTAACTCAATATAGCCGTCCTTACGGTGACGTAAGTCGAGGTATTTGATGGTGAACTCATCATTGATATATCCAACGACAATATCCCCATCCTGTGCTTCGATGGAACGGTCAATGACGGCAATATCACCGTCATTGATACCTGCTTCAATCATCGAATCGCCTTCCACCTTGCCATAGAATGTTGCTTCTGGGTTCCGAATCAGTTCACGATTGAAATCCAGTGTCTCATGGCTGTAGTCTTCAGCTGGAGATGGAAAACCAGCTTTTAAACCTTCTGCGATTGGTAACTTTAGTTTCTTTTTGAAGTCACCCAGTATGATTTGAATGTTTGCCATTTCAAATTAGAGGTTAATTATTCTTGTTAAAAGCCTTACGTCCTGCATCGGTTATAAATCCTTTTCTTTCAATAAGCTACAAATTTATACCTTTTCACAAAATAGGACATTTCATTACAAGCCAAATCCATCATACGCTTGGCTCTAAAATCAGGGTGCTTGTAAAATGAGTTCAACAACCATGCTTCAAAAATGAAGCTTTCGGTCATCTCAACAGGTTTTTCATAGCCTGTTACCATTGATGCACCTGTCAGTATTTTGAATTCTTTGATTTTTTGTTCGTTCATTTTTAAAGTACTGCAACTTCCAAAATGAACAATCTTTCCATCAAATACATTATGGTTGGCTTCCGCAAACTCTATCAAATCATAATGATCTTCGCCACCATATTTGCCAGAATCGGCAAAGACGATTCTACTTTTTTCACCATGAAAGCAAAGATATACAATGGTAAAATCTTTGTATGAAGCCCGTTTCAAATGGCTGATGTAATAGTCGAAATCTGATTTTGTCGCCACTTGTCTAAAAGCAAATCCAATTTGATTTGTTGAATTGTTTAAAAACTCAAGCATTGGCTTCGCTTGAGGTTCATATTTCATGTCAAACACGCTTTGCTCCCATTCTGTTTCTAAACAAAATATTTTATTATCCATAATTCTGCCCTTTTTTAAACCCACTCAAAGTTGACTTGCCCGGCACCAATTTCAAAATGGTATTTGGCAATGCCTAAATCCATCTTTGCATAGCCAATCATAGAGAATCCTTTCTTGGCTTTTATTTGATGGCAGTTGTTTTTCACTCCGACATGCTCAAACGAAAACTTCTGCTGGTTTACGGCTGTAGGAGCAAGCAAGGCTGCTTCAACGCCTTTCTTGAACCATGATGGAGTAATGTCACTGGCATTGCTTACCTGCTCGACAGTCTTGATTTTATGGCCGACACCTTGTGTCTCACCATAGCCGATAGCAATGTAACAAGCGATTTTCTCGTCTTCGCTAAGTTCATACGTTCCAGGCACCTTCGAGTAGGAGAGACCTACCCAGCATGTATTTAATCCAAGTGTCTGAGCCAATAATACCAGATGCTCACCATAGTAGCCTATGCGTTCATCAAGATCTTCGGCTTTCTTTCCTGCCATGACAATATAGTTGTTGGCATTACGGAACTTCCCATATTTGGCCATTGTCCCTTGGAATGCCTTTGGCTCGTTAAGGATCAACTGCATATGCAGCTTGCCTTCATGATTCAGAACGGCAATCTGCTCTTCCAGTGCCTTTACTACATCGTCTGTCAAAGGCTCTTTTTTATATGCCCTTACACTATGCCGGGCTTCAATAGCTTCTTGTAGTGTCATTGTTTGTCTTCTTTGATAATCGGGTTCTTCCTTTCGTTCCATTTCTTGATTGGGCCAGAATGTGGGCCACGATTTAGTGTTATGCCATATTTGCGCAGGATCCTGAAGATGGAACTTCTGCTCTTGAAACCGCTGACAGCCCAAATATCGTCAATAGCATGGCCTCCATTGTACATGTTTACAATCGTAGCCTCTCGTTCTTGACGGGATTTAGTTGATTTTGTCTTGGTTTTGGCAGTACGCAAACGCATGATATGGGTAGATGCCTTACGAAGTGTGGCAACTTCTGCAGGGAGGGAACCAATCATGTCGAGGAAGTCTGATGTCTTCAAAGCAGAGAAGACTTCATCCTTTGAGTCAACTTTGTCGTGAATGGATATTATACGTATCACCTTGATACGGCATAGTTCGAGGAAGTATGACAGTTCTCTGGTACCACGCAGCGCATTACTGAATTTGCTCAATACCAGTTCATCACCTCGTTCAAGACTCATGAGAAGAGCTTTCCACTCTGGACGCAACTTCTCATCCTCGGCATTCTCTTCGACAATTTTCACGCAGCCGAATTTCTCCATCCAAGCCTTATCAGACTCGACGGATTCGTATGCCTCTGCCAGAAAGATATAACCTACCTTTGCCATATTTGTTTTCAGTTTGTTAGTGGGTGAAACTTGCGTTTTTACCTGTTTTATGATGCAAAGATACACTTTTATTTCCAATAATAATCATACTCAAATGATATTTGTGCATTTTTAATACTTGATACTCGACTGTTTATTTATTTGCGAGTATGATTATTTCAAACTTCAAGTATCATTTATAACAATACTTAAAGTTACAATCATACTGCTCGCTATTTCGATTATTATACTTACCTTTGCAGCGGATTTCAAACAATTATCAGTATATGTACAGCACTAAACCAAATTGTTACATGAATACTTTAAAGCTTTACTCAATGTTGAAAGTCAACCAAAAGAAAGCAAAGGAAACAAAGTATAATCATACTCGCATTATATTGGCTATTTCTGCCACTATAATTGCCATCCTTTGTATGGCATCATGTGCCACTGACAAGTCGAAGTATCATTTCGATTCAAGTAAAGATGCTCTTACGAGTTATCATGTTTACTTGTCTGAACTACAGAAAAAGGAATCCCTGTCTTCAGATGATTTTGTAACCACCATCAGCAACTGGTCTGAGTTGCGTGATAGTGTTTACGCTTACATCAGCAAGGATTCAGCATTCTATGCTCATACTTATCTGTCTTCAGAGTTCTATAGCATACATGACTCTATCAGAACTGAGATGTTCAGACTTGCCGTTGGACAAGACAGGACACTCAAAGACGTTCTTAGAGTCAAGAAGTCCACCTCACAATATAATAATGAGGAGGACATCAAAACCACTTTTAACTCAGCCAAAGCGTTTTATGCCTCTCTTGACAGCCTTGAAGTTTTCAAAGCAGACAAAGGACAGACGCTTGTCTTATACAGAAAATTCTTTTCCGGCATAAACGATATCGAGTTTAAGAAGCTCAACGATCTGAAATCAGTCATCCGTACTGAAGACAGATTATTCCGTACCTTCCTTACCCATATCAATGAATATAGTGATATATCTCTTGCTGATATTACCAAAGGTACAGAACAATTATGTAAGTCTGTCTATGGATATGCGACTGATGGAGAACTTGATGCCAAGGATGTTATGGTATATATGTCTATGCGCACGAACCGCCGTTTGGTGCAGAATACCCAATCTTGTATTGAAAGCATCAAGCGCAGAGACAAGCTTACCGACAAGCAGCAGGAAGCTTATTACTGGATGCTCATTCAGCCTTACATAGCCATAGATTCCTTTGGAATGGCTATGCTCACCCCAGAACAGGAGAGGACTCTGCTCTCATACGCTGACGAGATTCAACGTATGGAACAGACACACAAGCTCGGCAAGAATCACAGGAAACTTTCAGAAATGAGCAACCTCATTCTCAAACTTTACATTTCAGGACTCTAATCAAGACATCACTATGATACAAGAAGAAATCGAACAATTCAAGATGCTTGCGCCAGCCATTCTGCCAGAACTCTTCGATAGCGTAAGCATCGCAGAAACAGACATCGACGAAGAGAGTGCCACAATTTCCTACGCTTTGTCTCACCAGTACGACCTGGAAGATGTAATGGACAAATTCGAGGATCAGATGGAACTTACCATCCTCTATCATTTCATCCCCTCTGCTCATACTGATTTCGGACACCAGTGCTGTGCTTACTCAGATACACAGTTCGGCCACATGTTCAAGATACATGCCAGTACGAATGCTTCTGGTAAGGTCGAGACTCTGACAGTCACAGTGTACGATTCCTTGGATGCCATGTGTACAGACCTCATGGAAGACCTTGACCGTCATGAGAATCGAGGAAAGTTCGTTCATAAGGTTCCAAAAGAAGACCTGTTGGTAGAGTTCTGCTAATGTATGGAGCTTGCTTTAATCAGACGAATAGCAGACATCATCAATGAACGAAGGACATGGATAAACGCAGAACTCAGTCCGAAACAAACTCCATATCTCATACCGCTCGACGGCACTATTTCTGTATGCTACAGTTGCTCCCTGAACCTTCAGGTCATAGAAGCACGAAATGGCTACAAAAAAAATCAGAAGTGGATAATACCAGAAGTCGTACTGGAGAAATCTGCCAGAAAGATAAAGGCCCAAGATGCAGCCTTTTGGGAACGGCTTATCACTGGGCAAATGAACTATCAGGACGTGGAACGTCTCA
The DNA here is from genome assembly GCF_002251285.1 of Prevotella sp. P5-64. Lineage (NCBI taxonomy): Bacteria > Pseudomonadati > Bacteroidota > Bacteroidia > Bacteroidales > Prevotellaceae > Prevotella > Prevotella sp. P5-64. The sequence goes on along the minus strand of NZ_NPJK01000035.1, from coordinate 193,883 downwards.
TTCTCGATGCCACTTACGGCATAGTAAAACTCACACTCGATGAATACGGAATTTAATGTTTAACTCTAAAAACGTGTAAGTATGATATTCTCAATGATCCATCTGGTGCTTATCTCCGTGATAATCCTTGCACCTTGGTTCCTTTACAAGAACCCGTCGCGTCGGATGATACTGTTCTATCAGCGGATGTCCTACAGTACCCATTGCCGACTGTTCTATGGAAAGATTCTGCTGCTGACACTCATCCTTTTCCACTTCGTCTGTTACTGGATGAAGCCAGGAGAATATGGAGTGATGCTGTCCACTGTTTTGGTGTTTTATCTTTTCTCGGCAAAGCGTTCTCTCTCACTGATCAATGGCATACGCAACAGCCGTGGGGTCATGGTTTTTGTCTTCACAATAGCACTGGCACTATTGTTCACACCTCACATGTACAGTCTCGGTGTGACTTTGGGCTACATTCTTCTGGCAGTAGGCTTCTATCCTTCAAGTCTGCTGGAGGGTGAGAAGCCATCCCATAAGGAGTTTGCCACCTATCAGGAATTTCAGGATGACATTATTCGTAACTACTACTTATAGCACCACTCAAAGTGGACACTCGGTGATTTAATCAACGTCTGCTTCAGGCAGACAAGTATTCAAAACAAAAGGATTGTAAATGGATAACAAGAATGTAACTTTGTATGGAATGGAGAATGACATGGCTCTTCTCCAATTCCTTCGCTCTAAGAATACAGAACGATTCACCAAGCTCGATGCCTTCTGCTATTTGATTGGCAAAATGTCTGGACAAGGTAAGGCACATAAAGGCGATTCTTCAAAAGATATTTCACCACTTTGTCATGGTGAATTCACAGGTTCAATCTCGGAGCTTGCCAATGATTGGCATTGGCACCGCGCTACGGTACGCTCATTCCTCGATGGACTGGAAAGCCTTGGTGTCATCAAGCGAGAACTCCAAGGGCGTGACTATACCTTCATATTGCGTACCCACACCAGTCTTTCTATTCCAATCATCACTTACGACACAGTGCTTGAAGTCGCTTACCTTCTTCTCCAACACTGGGACGAATACAATCTGTCTCCTAAGTTCCTGGCTGCATACTTTGAAGCATACGACGGAACTATGAATGAAGAAGATGATTGTGGTGATCCCGACTGGAACAGGGAAGACCATAATGCAAAAATCGTCTTAGAATGTTTCTCTCATCTGGAATTTTCGGTCATCTTTAACCTACGACCCGATGATTCTCTTGTCCAGATGGTTGCATCCACTTTCAAAGGTGCAGGTCAATGGTCATGGACAAAATGGATGCAAGCTTTGATGTATATGGACTTTGTTCTGATGGGAGAAGATTTCCCAGACATTGATAAGTCTGATGAAGACTCATACAAGCACAATGCTTTTGTCTGTGACTTCTCAAAGCAGGACATGCGTCTGCTACGTGAACTGTTCTACAAGTTGAAGAAGATGGAGAAAGATGATTCCGAACAAACGGACTCAAACCACACTTCTTCTTCCCTTACTTCTCAGGATAACGAATGATGCTTTTAATCTGTAAACAGTCTTTTGCTTTTTTCATGTAGTCCGGGAGCAAGCCCGGAGGCTGACCGAAATGTTAGCGCGATGGGCTTGCCCTTATCGGGGCACCAGGCTTGCCTGTTGTCCACTCAACGAAAGGGAGGGGTAGCCTAATACCCCTCGACCTAAAAGGACGAGGGAGAGGTGTCCAGATGAATTAGCAAGCTAAGGACACAGATAGTAACAAAAACAACCATACGAAGCGTATGAATGGAGCTAAACAGGTAATTGATTTCCGTGCCTCTAAAGGCTTTACGGTATCGCAGAGCAACGAGCATCTACGTGTCTATTCAGACAAGACACTGAAACATGCTCTTTCCATAGGCAACTATGATTTGACTCGTGAGCATCTGAATTTCGAGATAACCAAAGGAGGCAAAATACAGCCAGTCGATAAGACCAGGAGCATCCCAGAGCGAATCGCAGCAAATCTTGCAGCTCGTGGTATCAAGGATCCAAATGAGGGACTTGAAGAACCTCGGTTCCGAACAGTGGTGAATTTCATCCTTGGAGGAAGCCGTGAGCGAATGCTTGAAATCGCTTTCGGTGACCAGAAAGTGAACCTGGCAAAAGGTGCTGATAATTCTCACCTGAAACGTAGCAAGGACATTGAACAATGGGCGAAGGATATGTACTACTTCGTCAGTGACAGATACGGTGAAGAAAACATTGCTGCTTTCGTCGTTCACTTGGACGAAATGAATCCTCATGTGCATCTTACTCTTCTGCCTATTGATGAGAATGGTCGCTTTGCCTACAAGAAGATTTTTGCAGGAAAGGATAAGTTTGAGTTCAAGGCAAGGACACTGGCCATGCATGATGCTTTTGCCAAGGTGAACGAGAAATGGGGTCTCTATCGTGGCACAAGCATCACTGAGACTGGAGCCAGACACCGCTCAACGGAAGAGTACCGCCGTTTGCTCGATGAGGAGTGTGTCACACTGGAAGATAAGATAGAGAACCATCGTAAGGTGCTGTCAGGTCTTCAACAGGACATTTCACTGGCAGAGCGTCGTGTGAAAGGTCTCACATCTATGGTGCTCAACCTTGAAAAGGATAAGGAATCCGTAGAGAGGGAACTGGATAGTCTGGCATCTGCTGTTTTGGATAATGCTGATGGCAAGCTTTCCAATGAAGATAAGATAGCTGCTCTTCACAGACAACTTGCAGACATCAATGCTAAACTGGCAGACAAGAAGCAGAAGCTGTCTGATGCTGAGGATAAACTTGACAAGCTGAAGAAAGAGGCTGAGAACATCAAGGAACGCACAGAAGAGCTACGAGGTGAAGCTACACAAGTGGCTACTTCGGTGCAGCAAAAGGTACGTGATGAAGTGACCAAGGCACTCTATGAGAATGTGGTCAGTGATTTCAGATTGAGACTCCCACAGATGCCTGATGACGTTCAGCTTCATCTGGACGAGTCAGTACTGATGGACGTTGCTGAACACGGGAACCAGATTGTGGCTTGCGCCATGCTTCTGTTTGCCGGATATGTCGAACAGGCTACAGAGTTTGCCAAGGGGCACGGGGGAGGAGGAGGTGGCCCATCTTCAGGATGGGGACGAGACCCTAAAGATGATGATCGTGAGTGGGCGCGTCGATGTGCGATGATGGCCACCAAGATGATGCGCTCTGGTTCTGGACGTAAACTGAAGCGATAATCCTTTGCTGAAGTTGCCACTTGAAAATTCGATTATAGTCAATACATTGCTCAAAGTAAGTAATCTTAAAAAGTAAAACAAGAATGAAAAAAAAGATTGTAATCATGTCCATGTTATGCCTGGCACTAACTGCTTCGGCATCTGGACAATCAAATGAAGTTGACTCTTCCTACATGGAGCCAGTCATCACGTCGGATGTCATGCTGCAATCCCTGCAGCCCACCTATCTCAGAAACGTCAGCGAAGGCTCAGGATGGGACAGAAACTGGTTCCTGGAGGTCAAGGGTGGAACATCTGCTTTCCTTGGTTCGCCAGTGGGTTGTGGTGACTTGTTCGATCGTCTCACTCCAGCTGTGCAGGTTGGTATCGGGAAATGGTTCACTCCAGCCGTCGGTGGCCGAATTGAGTTTCAGGGTTGCCAGTTCAAGAACGCAGAGTTTGCCACTATGAAGTACCAGTTCATACATGCTGACTTCATGTATAACCTGACCGCTTTCATTAGCCAGAATGAACTTGGACTATCCCGATGGGATGTAATTCCATTCCTGGGCGTAGGCATGGTTCATAACTCAGACTGGTCAAGTGGAAACGGAAGTGGCACTAACCATCCATTCGCCTTTGCCTACGGTCTCGAAGCAAGATACCGAATCACTAACCGTCTGCATCTGCTTGCAGAGCTGAGTGGTATGACTACCATGAAGAACTTTGATGCCATAGGTTCTTCCAGTCGGTTCGGTGACAATATGCTTACACTGTCAGCAGGATTGTCTGTGACCATAGGTAAGGTTGGCCATAAAAGAATCATCGATGCAAAGCCCTACATGAGCCAGAACGAATGGCTGCTGGACTATGCAAATGACCTGTCATCCCGAAACAGATACTTGACGAAACGTGTCCATGAGGATGAGCAGTGTATGGCAGAGTATCGTAAGATTCTGGAGATAGAAGGTCTGCTTGACCTCTACAAGGACAGGCTGACAGACAAGGGACATACGAAAATCAAGTCCCTATATCCTAAGAATGATTATTCCGGCTTGAACAGTCTTCGCGCACGTCTGGCTAACCGAGGATGGGACGGTAATCCCAATACGATGCCAAGAGCTATGCAGAAACGTAATGGCATGGAAGATACTGAGGATATCTATTCACTCGATAGCCTTTTCAACAACTCAGGCGTTACTGACAATGCTTATCTGAGTGCTATGCTCAACGGGCAGGAATACATTGGTGCTCCCATCTACTTCTTCTTCCATTTAGGTACGGATGTCCTAACCGAAAAGAACCAGGTGATGAACCTCGACGAGATAGCCAGAGTAGCCAACAAACATGGTCTTCAGGTAAAGGTCATTGGAGCTGCTGACAGTGCTACAGGTACGGAGTCCATCAACGATAATCTGAGCCGTCAGCGAGCGGAATATATACGTCGCTTGCTGCTTGACCGAGGCGTTGATGACAGTCGGGTATATACCATCTATGCAGGTGGCATAGACAAGTATTCTCCTGCTGAAGCAAACAGAAACACCTGTGTAGTGCTGTCTTTCTAAAGAATCTTTATAACAACCAATTTACAAACAATTATGATTGATATTGAAACTATTACCCCCCAGCAACTGTTGCTGATGCCCGTCGATGAGTATCTTCGTACCTTTGGCAACAAGAAAGCGTCTAAACGCGCTCTTGCCATCCTGTGTACCAAGTTACTGAAAAATGCAGACCGTCTGCGTAAGAATCTGATTGGTGGCCGTCCACTGTCAAAAGACGGAGAACCTCTTTGTGTCGGTGACCTCATTCGTGTTCCACATCCATACCTCTACAAAGCGAGGATTGGACAGGACAGCCTTCACTTTATCTGTGAGGCTCTGGAGAGAAATGAGCTTAGGCTGAATATGAACGACAAGGCTATCGAACAGTATATTGAGACTTTCGATATAAACATTACCAAGCTCCGCATGGTGCTTGAACTCCTTTGCCGTCAGTGCCTCAGAGAGAAGAAACGTGATTTCTCACGCATCTTCGACCGTAAGAAGGAAATCATGCCTGGCTTTGACTGCTATGTGCTTGTAACCAGAATTTAGATCTTCTAATTGTTATTGCTTTTTTTCTTTGGCATACAAAGAAGGGCACCGCTCGTGAGAGTAGTGCCCTTCATCCTTTGTGAGTCTGGCTGTTATCGGTGAAAACGATGTCCGATGCTTTGCGCCTCGTTCTCCTTGGGTGGTTCCTTTGCGGCAACAGCTTCAGACAGAATGGACGACTCCTTGCTTTCACGTTCTCTTGCATCATAGAAAGTGACGGGGTAAGTCTTCGTGGCAAGGAACGGTGACTCGCCTTTGCTGGTCAAGGCTTCCTCGTTCCTGGGCCCGAAAGCAGGGTATCGGTTTAACTCCGTGCTGTTCTCGAAGTCGATGTTCATCACGAAGCCATTGGGGAAGTGTTCCTTGGTAAACGCATCAACGTTGGCCACCTCCTCATCGGTCAGGTTGGTGGCATCACCGTTCTCCAGATAGTTCAGGCTCCATTCAGGAATGTCAAAGGTGCCCAGATTCTTCAGTTTCGGCTGTTCCGGCTGTGATTCGGACTTCCCCTCGTCAACACCTTTGTTCAACTGAAGCTGAATGGCATCGACCTTTTGGGTAATCATCTGTGATGCTTTCTTCACATCTGTCAGAATGGTCTTGATGAAGGTAGGTTCCTCCTTCAGACTCTCCAGCCAGCCTTTGAGATAGGCAGCTGAATCTTCCTTCAGATGCTTGGTCATGCCATAACGCTGAGATACAAGCGCAGCCGTCATTTCTGCCTTCAGCTCCTCGGTACTGTATTCCTTACTGCCGAAAGAGGTTGGTTTGAGCCTATCCAACTGGTCTTCAGCACCTGTTGAATGAGCCATCTCGTGAAAAAGGTTGCTATAGAAGGACTCACCATCCTTGAACTGTGATTTCTCTGGTATGACGATTTCCTTCTTTGAAATGCTGTAATAGGCATTGTCACCATGAATAGGCTTGATGGGGCAAATCCACTCGTTATGCTCAATCATGTGGTCAACAGGCTTGAAAGAGAACTCTTCACCCTCTGCTACCTGTGGACGCACCTGCTGATTCTGTTCCTCCAGCTTGTGATACAGTTCCGGGCGAGCTTCCTTCAGGTTCGTCTGGTCAACATTGAAGACGTTATAGACAGACAGTTTCGGATAGACATTGTATTTCGCCTTTTCCTCTTCTGAAAGTCGCTTGTAGTCATCATACTTAATCTTCTCCTTCGTTTCCTTGTCAACACAGGTGAAGGTAGTGATGAATACAGGGATGGACTTGCTTCCTTTGTTGATGGACACCTTGGGTAGTTCATTGCCCTCTGCATCGGTAAGCTGAACCTTACCACCTTCCTTGTCCTTGCCGTAGTTGAGACCAACCACGCGGTCGAAGGTACAGAAGACAGGCAACTTGAAGCCCTCTTTCTCGCAGTGCATCATGAGCATCATGGCGTTCATGCCATTGTACTCCCTGCCTGAGAGGTTCTTAGGCCATGTAAGGGCACCTTCCGTAAACCAGGGCTTCTTCCAGTCGCTCTGAAGAGTTGAGATTTTCTCAATCATCATTTCGGCAAACTTTTCCAAAGCTCTGTCTTCGGCTGATGGCCCTGCATGGTTATATTTATTATCCTTACGCATAGGCTTTAGGTGTTAGGATTGTTAGCTGTCTTGTCCCACTTAGACACCTCACTGACACGGCAAGCAATGTCAAGACGGTCGTTATAGACAGACATCTGGAGTTCTCCCTTGGCATTGATGCCTGCCTTGGGCTGCATCCAGTCCTTACGGCTCTCGCCAAACTGGAGGAAACGGATCCAGGTGTAATCGTAGTTCTCGCCGTTCTTCTCGCTGCTGAAGGCTGAGAACACACAGAAGGGATTGCCCTTCTTGTCCTTCTTCTCCTCAATCTTATTGCCGAGAGTGCCGCGAAACTCGATATCACCCTTGATGCTGTCTTCAGAACCTGCGCTGAAGGTGTTGATGCCTGTTGCAGAGAGATTCAGATAGAAAGCTTCTCCTTTCTTGTGGAAAGTGAGAGTGCCAACCACCTCGACACGATTGCCTACAGGATAGTTCGCAAGCTCCTCCTGAGAGCCGCCATCCTTGGCCACGCTGATTTCTACGGTCTTGTTGATGCCAGACTTGGCAGGGATGACCACGTTGATACCTAATGACATGAAGGGCTTACCCTCCTTACCTGTACGCATCTGCGCTGTGCGTGAGATGGTACCACAAACTGTTACATTACATTTAATCATAAAAGCTGAAAATTAGAAGTTAATATTAAGAGAAAAGTTATAGTTGCTGGTCTTTTGTCGCTGCATGTCTGATGTCTTCCGCTATCCAGCACAGTAAGGCTACCATGACAGAACAATAGATAATACATCCGATCAGACCTAACAGGCAATAAAGTCCATAGATGATGCTGATGATGATAGCTCCGGCTATCAGCAAGGTCAATACCTTATTGAAGATTCTTTCATTCATGTTACTTTCTTTGAATGGATTGTTCCTGGTTCTGTTGTGCATCCATGCCTTGCTGATAGTTTTGGGACATCTGCTGTGAAACAACAATGCCGTTCACCACACTGGCTACTGCACGACGTTTGTCATCCTCTGAGAGGTTGCTGTTTCCCAAGGCTTGCTGGAGTCTTATCATTTCAGCATTGGTGATTTCATGGGTGAAGTTCACCGTTCCGTTATCCACCTGAAGAAGTGGCCTGTTATCGGAAATGATGAGATTGCACACTTTCATCTGGGGGAGGAGAGAAGTCAGGTCTATCTGTCTGTTGGCTGCTGCATCAGTGACAGCTTGCATCTTTTCCTCCTCGCTCTTGTTGTCAATCTGGATTGCCAATGTCATCAGTGAGGTGAAAAGAGTCATGGCCATATCTATCACTGGGTCACCATTCGGGTTCATGCTCATACCGCTGTCCTCTGAAGACAAGATTTTCTTCATCCATTCGTCAGGTGACATATTCGTGTCAATCTGCTGCTGGGCTGTGACAGTTTCCTGAGCAACAGGATTTGCAGCCTTATAGCTGGCCAACAAGTCTTTTCCGTTATGAAGCAGCTGTTGAGACAATCCACCTTTCTGGCTTATCTCTGCGATATATGCAGCTGGGTCAATATTGCGTTTCGTGCCGTCACTGGCAATGGTCTTGACCTCAAAATGCAAATGTGGCCCTGTTGTCCTGGTTCCTGTATTTCCTGATACGCCAATCTTCTGACCGGCATTGACATTATCTCCAACCTTCACGTCGATGCTCGACATGTGCATGTAGGTCGTCTGATACTTGCTGCCATCTTCACGGTTATACTCAATCGTAACCGACTTGCCGCCGCCAGTGTTGGCATTGTGGTTCACACCAACCACCTTGCCGTTGTTCTCTGTGGCAAGCAGTGCCTCGTTTTTGCAGCTTACGTCAATTCCTTTATGGAACTGCGTCTTGCTGTGATCCATTGGGTCACGACGGTTGCCGAATGGTGAAGTCACCAGCATGAACTCACCTCGTTTCAAAGGAAGGGAATAAAGACCATTGGGAGTGGGCTTTGCAGTAACACTATTGGCAGGAGTGGCAGACACATCCCCCTTGCGGTAGTCTGTGGTGCCAATCTTCTTACCTTCTCTCTTAGCCTGTTCAATCACCATCTGGTCATATTTCTGCAGGTTTGCCCCTTCAATGACTCCAACGATGGTGCTGACATAGTTCTTGGCGGTAGCATAACCACCAGCCTTGATGCCAGCAGCCCATCCTTTGTAGTCATCGGCAGAGAGGTTCCTGGTGTATTTCTGATAGCGGTCTGCCATGAGGACTTTACTGTGGTCTTCATAGCTCTGCCCAACGTTATCATACTTCTTGAACTTCTCATTAGGCTTGTCATCGTCGGCACGGACAAACTGGCCGTTGAACTCACCCTTTACACCAAAATGGTTATTGGCAGTTCTGGAAAGCATACTCTTTCCTTCTGCTGACTCAATGATGCCTTGGGCAAGAGTGATGGATGCAGGGATGCCATATCTGCGCATCTGCTCCATAGCTTCCGCTGCATGTTCCTCAATATATTTTTGTCTTGATGCTGTCACTTTCTTTATTCTTTTAGGTTATCGATGAAAGGCTTGATGCTTCTCTGGTTCTGCCTTAGTTTCCTTTTCTGAGGCAACACCAGGTGACACCAATTCTGAAATACCACGCTTTGCCGTCTGTTTGGGAGCTTCCAACTGGTCACAGATGGCTACACGCTCTCCGGCACGGATGAGTTTTGGCAGATAGGTGTCAAGGGCATGGTAAGGGAAACCTGCCATCTTTACAGCATTGCCATCAGGCCCTTTCTGCTTGGTGCTCTTAGTGAGAGTGATGCCGAGTATCTTAGAGGCTTTCTCAGCGTCTTGCTGATAAGTCTCATAGAAATCGCCTGTGCGGAACAGAAGAAGTGCGTCTGGATGCTTGCTCTTCAAGTCCAGGAACTGTTTCATAATCGGAGAAAGGACTACGGCTGCTACGGCTTTGGTCTCTGCTTTGGTGGCTTCTTCCTTGGCTTTTTCCTCCTTACGCTCTCTCTCTTTCTGCTCTGGAGAGTTACGACGCTTCTCTTCCTCCTGTTTCTTCTCAGATTGCGTCTGCTCTTCCTTCTGCTCCTCCTTCTTGTCTTCCTCTTCATGGGCTTCGACATTCTTTGTCTGCTCCTTGGTCTCAGACTGTGCTTCCTGCTCAGTCTTGTCGGTACCAACGGCTACTGCATCGGTACGTTCCTTGCGGAGCACATCGGCAAAAAGGGATGCTGCAAGGTGGGTCTTGTAGTCCTGTTTGTCATCTGCCAGCCACATGCGCTGCCACTGCTGCTGATTGACCTCACGGGCTTGAAGCCTGTTGCCGTCGATGGTAGGTACGCACAGAATGACACTCGGCTTGTTGTCGGTGGCTTTGGTCTTGAAGATGTTCACACGCTCGATACGTGCCAACTCCTCGGCTGTAGCCTGACTCTTGAAAAGGTCAGTCTTCAACTCTGGCTTCTCCATCGCCATAGCATAGTATCTGGAAGCCATCTCCAGACGCATGTGGTCACTGGCTTCTTCATTGCCTTGCTTCATTGTCACGAAAAAGCGGTTGACATCTGCCTTATCAGCATACACGGCAAAGGATGGCTCATTCTCTGGCTTCAAGAACATCGCCCACTTGCCAGCATCATCCCTCAGCATAAGCACTTTGTCGAAAGCAACAGAGTTGGAACGGCTGACTGCCTCTGCAACATCGAGCTTGGCAAGGTCTCTCAGTTCCCAGTTGTTGAGCTTGGAAACGGAAACTTCCTTGCCAGCGAAGAAGCTGTCATCTGGGCGATAACCAAGTGAGCCATCCATGTTGAAGAAGGAAACAGTCTCGAAGCCTTCCTTGCGCAGGGCTTTCTCGATACGTCCTTTGTTCATGCCTGGTATCTCGTTGTCCACTTCCAAGGATGCACCTGCAGGGAGTACAACATCTGCTTTCTTTGCCTCGGAGTCACGGACTACGACAAATTCCTTGGTGTCCTTGTTAGGAAGGTTCTTCAGCTCATCGGCGACATAGTAGTGCTTGGGCTGTTCTGCCTGTGTTTCCTCTTTCTGCTGTGGGGATGACATTTCAACCTTCTCACCACGCTCTGCCTTGTGAAGCATATCCAGAGCATTGTTGACATCCATCTCCACGACATCAATTAGACAGGGATTCTCTTTGAGTTCACGCTGCCAGTAATCGACCATCTTCATGCTTTCGGCAGAGAGCTTTGCAGGAAGTCCCAATTCAAGCATCTTACTGCCAGCTGCCAACTCAACAATAAGGCGTTCCTGCTTTGCTGCATCTTCTTGAGAGGTGTTCCCGTTGTTCATGCCGTTGCGACCCAGACGCTGTGCATTGCCTGTGGCACTTACGACCTGACGCATGAGTTCATTGGTGAAGTCCTTGTAAGACTCAAAATCCTTCTCACTTGGCATATACACCGTGTCTTTCTTGGCATCGTAGTGGGCAACACCGCTGCCGTCGAGACGGATTGGAACAAGGTTGTCGCGTGTCTTCAGGATGAAGTCATTGACTGAAGTACGGAGGTGGTCACTCTCAGATTTGGAGTGCTCACGATCCTCAAAGGTTCCATGTGTCTTGACTTCCTGCTCGTAGCGTTCCTTGTCAACGAAAGGAAGGGTTGTCTGGTCAATATTGAACAAAGCACGGACTTCACGGGTTCTGACTCCCTTGTATTCTGCCTGTTGCTTCTCGTCTAAAGCCTTGTAGTCTTCACGGCTGATGACATCTTCAGGATTATGTCTGTTGACATACTCCTTCCAGTTGTACCAGTTGAAGGGAACTCCCTTTTCCTTGGACTGTACAGACTCACCTCGTTTCTTGGCTTCGCTGAAGAGCGTGTACTCGTTGGTCTTGTAGTTGTTCTGGTCACTGTGAAGTGCCATCGTCATGGCATTGAAGGCTGAGACATTGACACCTCGTGGATAGAAACGGGGTGCCGTCTTCTCTGATGGGTTCAACCATACGCCGCCATTCTCCTTGGCTCTTTCCATTGCATAGATGAGAAGTTCAGCCTGTTTTTCGGCTGCTGCTTTCTCCTGTGGGTTCTTTTCCTGCATATCTCTATTGTTTTAATGGGTTTATTATCGTTGTGCAAGTGTCCTGGTCTGAGCCTGTTGTTCACTGGCTGCATAATTCTCAGCTGCTATCTGTCGCATCTGGTCGTTCTTGGCAAGTACGGCATTGGCAAGGGTGTTAAGAGGCAGTGCGCCCTGATTGTATGCATCCACAACTCTGTCCGGCAATGCGATGGTGCATGGAACCTTGTCGATGGTTGCAATCAGACAGTTGCCCTTAATCTGCGGTTGCGAGATTCGGGCATTGAGGGTTTCATCCTCATAGACCTTGTAATTGCCCCGGACATTGGCGTTTCCACCTTGTCCGTAACTGACTCCTTTGTGATTATCCAAGGCTTCGTGACCAGCCTTGTTCAAAAGGTTGAGTCCTCCCATACCGATGAGAACCATCTTCAGAATGGGATTTCTGACAAACATACCTGCCACGATACTGGCTAAAGGCAGCATGTTATCCTTCAGACCAAGTGATTTGGTCTTACCTGTGAAAATGCCTACAAGCATGTCTGGAAGCATGGCCAGTACATAGCCGAGATTGTGACCTATGTCGGAAATGCCGTTCAGACCAACAGAGCTGAGCAATCCGCTCCAGCCATTCTGATTGGTCTGCTGTGGTTGCTCCTGCTGTGCTTCAGGTTGTGTCTGGGCGACTTCTTTTTGCTCTTTTACAGGCTGCACCTGTGTTTCCGTTGTCCGTTCCACTGTTGGGGTATTTTCTTTTGGTTTTGGCTTGGGTTGTTCCTGATTCCTTTTTGCCTGAGTAGCCTTGTATTCGGCTCTGTGTTCGGGCGCAATAATCAAGGGAACATCATCGGTTTCTTTTGCTCCCACCTTATCAATGGCGGCATTCAAGGCAAGGTCAACACCAACGAACTTGGCTGCTCCAGACCAACTGCCACCGATACCGCCCATCGTCATATAGTCTGCGGCTGCTCCTAAGACATAACCCGTTCCTTTTTCCAAAGTGGATGGATTATACCTCTTCTCAGCCTGTGCCGTGATATGGTTCTCCAGTGGCGATTTGTTAAGTGCCTGGGGAAGATAGAAGATGGTGTTGGTTGCTGCCTTGCGCATGATATAGTCAATGGATGACTTCGGAATCTCATCCTTGATCATCTTTTCAATCATCATCTTCTCTATCTCTGGAGTGACGGCGATGTGCTGCTTTTTCAGCTCATCCTTCACCATCTGAACGTAGTCTTCAGTATGCTTGGAGTTCCATTTCCCCGTGTATCTGAGAGAGGCAAGACTGGCTGCTTGTGCTGACATTCCACCGTCAGGCCCAGCTGCTCCAGCCATGATATACGGCAAGCTGCTGGTATGAATGGCCATCTCTTCAGACTGCTTTAACCGAAGGTCTCGCATTACTTTGTTCATTATTGGCAAGACCTTAGTTCTGAATAACTTATCGTTGTTTGTTTCTGCCATTACTTAAAGTGATGTTACAGGTTAATTATGAGGTAGATTACCTGATATTCTCATCAGCTGCTCAAACATGTCATGGTCGATTTGACCTTGACGATAGGCATTGTGAATGTAGGCAAGAGTACGTCCATAAGAACCTTCTCGTCCTGACCCGAAATGATCATAGATGTCCATCAAGTGATTGGCGACTGTCATATTCGTTTCTGGAGGGAATGTAATCCAGTTTCCAGTTTTGTCATGGAAGGATGGTATTTCCGTGTTGATGCCAGTCTGTGAGATTCCTCCTTTGTCAGAGGCAAGGAACCCGTCTGAATTTGCGCTACCTGTAGATGAACTGCTGCTTCCTCCTGTGGAAGAACCACTGCCATCAACTCCGAAGTACTGAGGTAAGGCGGTAGCCATCAATACGAAGCACATACAGCTGCCTACAGTCATCATCATCCTCTTCCTGATTTGGTTAGGATTGGTCTGCATACTCAGATAGATGCTCATGGCACCTGCAACGGCTATCACGGCAGCTATCACATAACACACTCCCTGAACATAAGGAAGGTAAGAACCTACGCCGTCAGCAGCATCGCTCAAACCAGACAAGCCACTGTCTGCGAATGAGGACACTGCCATTGGCATAGCGAAAATTATGGAAAACAATCTTTTTGTTATCATAAGTTCAATTGGTTTAATATCTGTTCTTTTGTCTGTTCGATGGCGTGATGATAGACTTCCATCTGTTTTGGAAAGTATTCCTCTAACCATTCGTCCTTATCTACATTGTCATTGATGAACTTGATTGCCAGCATACGGTCAATCTCTATGGCAGCTTCACCTGCCTCGCTGTTGTTGAACCATGCCTTTGTCCACCATCGGATTCCGCTTTTGTCTGGATAGACACTCACAAGTCTTGGTATATCGAAGCTCTGCACGTCAATCTCCAGCTCTGCCAGCGGATCGATGAGTCCGCTACTGGCTACGGCTCTGTCTTCAGCTTTTTTTTTTCGAGTGCGGACATCGTACTGAGGAATACATGATGCCTCAATGCCAGATAGTTGAGGAAATCGGCTATCAGCAGGTTCTGCACTTTCTCAGCCAATGGTATGCTCCTGGCACCCATACCCAAAGGATTTGCCATGCTGGGCAGGGTCTCATAGAAGTAGTTCTTCATCGCTGACATCGTGAAGATGTTGCGAAGCGCAAGCTCTGTATGCTCAGGAATGGAGTACAGGCCATTGCTCATGTCACTCATGTAGTCCGGGAAGAAGCGCATCATCAGCTCTTCAATCTCATTCTGGTCTTTGTCGTACATGGTATGCACGTCCATGTCGATGGTGACGAACTGAGGCACGGCACCAACCTGACCTTGCTGTTCCATTGTTTTGAGGTTGCCGTAAATCATGGTGAGAAATTCCAACGGGTTCATTTCCTCGCCATTGTACTTAACTTCCATGTGGAGCATGTCGGCACTCACAGCGACCACCTGACCTGCCTTTACTACCTGTCCGTAGTTGGCAAAGACATTGCTCAGATGGGAATAGGTCACTTCATAGTTGCCGTAGCGGATGACCTGATAGATGCCGTGAATGGCATCATTTCCCAATCCCGACACCTTACCTGTAGCAACAGCAGAAAGCAGGTAATGCTTGACATCGAAGTCAATCCCATGATGGAAGAATTTCTCTCCTGTCTTAGGGTGCTTCTGCTTGCCGTAGCCGAGCGACATCTCTACATCTTTGTTCTTCTCCTCAAACGGCATACAGTAGCCGCTGTCTGACTGGAGTATCATTTCATGTGTAAACTGCATATTGTTATCCTTGAAAATTAGTCTTTGATTATCTGCCCCTGTGAATCTGTTCCCTTGGCGGTTCATCCACCTGAACGACCTGTGCCTGTGGCTTCGGCAGCTCCCTCTGTGGTGTTTCCTGTGCCAAAGGCTTCTGCTGTCCACCTCCCAGCACCTGACTCATATTGGCATTGTTGCCAATCATCATCATGCCAAGGACTGCTCCGGCTATCTTTCCGAGCCATCCGAAACGTCCGAAGACAAGCAGAGCTGAAAGTACCAGTCCTGCAAGGCTGAGACCTGACACGTTGCCTTTGCCGAGGTTGCTGAAGAAGTTACTGAACATATCGCCTCCGTTGCCAGAGAACACACCACGAAGGAAGTTTGACATGCCGCTCCACTTGCTATCCACACTGGTCATGGCATTGTTCATGGTATCGACAGCACCGCCTACGGAATCTTTCAATTCGGTTACGGTATTGGCTACGCCATCAACCTTATCACTGACCGTATCAATGGTATCTGAGCCAACGACAGCATCGCCAACAATACGGGCGACACTCTTGTCTGTAGTCAGCTTTTCCCAGCCGACGTATGCGGCAGCACCGCCGACAGCAGCGGTCTTGGTGGCTGTACCGAGTCCCTTGATGGTTCTCTGAGGATGGATGACGGCACTGCCAACGGATGAAGCCGTTGCCTTGGCTGCACGGCCACCGTACTTAAATGTTGCTTTGAGTAATGAACTCCAACTCATATTCTATGCTCTTTAAGTTCAACAATCAATTATCTTCTGCCATTTCGCCTCCAGCGTTCCATACATTGCCTTGTGATACTGGCTTTGTCCGCTTCGCTCCTGGCACTGTAATCAATCTCTGCCCACACGTCAGCAAGGGATGTGTATTTCACCGCCTTGATGAGACGCTGGAGTTTCTTGTTCATGAGTTTGAGCTTAGGACGGATGCCAAAGATAATCTCCAGACGTTCCTTCTCGGTCATCTTGGTATTGGCGAGACAGACCTGACGGATGTCATTGACAATATCCACACTTCCCATGATAATCTCCCGATAGATCTTGTTACGATTAGCGGAAAGTGCCACTGCAAGGGCATTCGTGGGATGAGCACTTAGCTGATGGCTGAAACTTCCAAGGTTGTCAACCATCCTGTCAATCTCATGGTAGAAGCCGTATATCTGTGCTGCATAGGCTATGATGCCGTGAAAGTCATCAAGGTACTTGTTGAACTCCTTCTGAAGGTCTGTGGTAGCATTGACCTCTTCGGTAATCCAGATATGACCTGTTGCCTCCAGCAGCATCATCTTTTCCTGTTGCTTCAGCTCTTTCTTGGCTTTGTCCGTATAGAGCGCAATCATTCCTGCCAGCACAGGGTCATTGCCCTGAGCATGGAGCATACTCCCACCAACTCCCCCGAAGGGGAGGGCGAGAGTCAGCATGATTATGACAAAGAAAGATTTATTCAACATGATTCATTCCGTTTTAGTAAGCAGCTCTGGCACATCTTATCCATCGTCTGTGGGCCTGGAGTGCTATTTCCCCATTGGTACGGTCAATCATTCCAGCTGTCACACTGTTCCATACATCGGTCATGGTGTAGTAGCGGATGGACAGATAGAGCTTGGTGAGTTTCTTATTGAAAGCATCGAGCCTGTCATTGAGTGCCCAAAGGGTTTTACTTCTCTCGGCTCCAGTAAGCATATTCTCTGTACCTCCCTTGGCAATGGCATCCCTCAATGTCGTGTAGATGGTCACAAGTTCCGTGGCCGTCTCTATGTAGAGGTTATTCATAGACATAGTTGCTACGATACCTTGCGGATTGTCGGCCATCGCTTTTCTCAGGTTACAGAGATTGATGAAGATGCGTACACCGTCATCATATAGTGTGGTACAGGCTTTTAATGTACTGGCATAGCCGTCCACCGTCTTCAGATAGGAGTTGTACTTCTTTTCCCACTTGTGGATCATCGTAAACTCGGCTGCAATGCCGTTCTGAAGCAGTGCGGTCTTCTGCTGGTCATCAATCTGGGTCTTGATCTGACCATTGATGAGTTCATTGCCTTCTGCCAGTGCCACATATTCCAATGGATTACTGGAGGTTATCTGGGCATGGGCTTTCCCGAAACTCAACCACAAGAGGACAAACGCCATAACTGCGACTGTCCACCACCGTTGGTCAAAATGCCATCGGTCTTTGTTCATAGGATAGATGTTACCGATTGGTGATTTCATAAATGCCTTTTCTGCGTTTATTGTATTCAACTCTTTCTCTGATGATAGCCACCACATCGAGCTTTTCTTTCACTCCGTAGATGTCGAGCTTGGGATTTGTCCTGTCGCCGCTGTAGATGCTGACGGTCTTTAGCCCGAACAACTGTTCCAGTATATCCCTGCTCTCGCTGAAGTCCACGATGCGGTAAAGCTCAATGTAGTCGCTTGTTCTATGGAAGATGCCATGCTGGATGATAAGTTGCTCAGAGGAAACAATGAACCTGAGTTTGCACAGATACAGACAGCCATAAAGCATCATAAGGGTTGTGATGGTACCAAGTATCAGAAATGGTGCCTTGAAGGTGATGGCTTCATGTCCGGCAACAAGGAACAGTACCATACTGACAAGGAACATCAATCCTTGACTGATGATATACTGCGCCCAATGTGGGCGAAGCGTGATGATGTTGAAGCGTCTGATTACCTGTTCCATAGTTACCGATGATAATGTCTTCGCTCTTCCTGATCTGATGTCTCTACCTCCATAGCAACATTGCCTTGCTCGTCAACACTGGTGGTATAGTCCACGTCATGCTGTATCTTCTTGTCATTGCCAACATCCTCGGATTCCACGTCAAGTGCCGCCGTGTCTTCCTTGATGTCAAGAGCCTTGCAAAGACTCTCCTTGAAAGTCTTCCATGCCTCCGATGCCTGGTTGATAGCTTCCTCTTTGTCGCATGGTGCTACAAGTCTGGAAGAACGCATCTCGTAGGCATCTTCATACAGGGCTTCATATCTGGCATAGAGTTTCTGGACTGACTTCGGAAGAAGGTCAATCTGCTCACTATTCGGATGAAGCACATCTTTCGTGGATGGTATGTTATCCGTTCCTTTTCTGAAGGAATCCACGTAAGCCTTGTATTCTTCAGGGACATTGCCCTTGGCAAGTGGATGGTTCTTACGCTCAATCATGGCAAGCAGCTCTTCATTGAAGTCCTTATAGCCGTCATTGGTTTCCTCACGGACGACACGGTTACTTGGGACGTTGGCTTTCTCTGCCAAGTCCCTGAACATGTCTGCGAACTTCATTCCGGCATCATCCATGTCAAAGCCCATGTGAAAAGTGGCATCCTTGGCAGTTCTCAATAATCCTTCAAACTGTTTTGCGGATGGATTACCGCCCGTAGAAGCATAGATACCACCAACAAGCTCCTTCTTTTCCTGTGTGGTAAGGTTACTATCTTTGCCAGCCAGCATCTGATAGAAAGCCATTGCATCGTATGCACTCTCAAAGATGAAGACTCGCTTGGCATCCTGTAGCTTGGTGCCCATCGGACTGGCAATCCAAAGACCTTCACTGGCATTGGAGCCTCTGGCCATGCCTTTGTAAGATGTGCCGTCCTGCTTTCTTCTTCCCCTTTCTTCCAATCCGACAATCTTTCCGTCTGAAGATCCAGGAATGGTCATGGGGAAGGAGAGGTTTTTGTAAGTTTGGTCGCCTACAGTGCGTTCTGCAAGGACAAAATGATGATGGAAAGCATACTGCGTACTGAGGTTGATACCTCTTGGCTGGAAATATGGATAGAATGGCTTTTGCGTTTCCCTGTCATTGCCATCAAAACGATGCAGTTTGTAATCGTCTATCTTGAAAGGTGGAAGGTCACGCTGTGGATTGATAATCTTCTTTTCCCTTTCCTCGATAGGATTATTCAAAAGTCTGTTGCAGACAAGGTTGACGAGTCTGTCCTTATCCATGCCAGCCGTGTAGTCAGAGAACATTTCTGGATGCTCCTTGATGAAGCTGATGACGTTGTAATTCTTCCGCGTAGGCGGCTGGAAACAGCAAAGGCCATTGGCAGTGACAATGAACTTGTCACCACGAATACGTCTGCCCTCGCTGTCCAGCCTTACATACGACGGATAGCGCAAGCCGTCACGTCTGTTCAACGTGTAGCCAGCGTCTATCAGCACATCCTGAATACTGAGCTTGTTTTTGAAATCGTCGTAGGTGAGTTCTGCCATTTTGTTATCCTGAAAAAAACCTTTTACCTTGTGTGTCCTAATCCTACGCCGTGTTCTCCAGCATTCAGTCCTGCATCAAAAGCCCTCGATGCCAACTCCTGCGGTGAGTCAACACCAGGCTTAAAATACACATGAGGTCTGTCTGGCCCATGATGCTCCATGAAAATGGAAGGCCCACTGTGATGGTGGAAGTCATGGGTCAGCTCATGTGTGATGGCAAGTCCGGCAAGCAAGGCTCCACCGATCTTTGCGCCCAAGCTGGTATTCATACCAGGAATGTTTTTCATATCCACCTCACTGAAGATGTGGGAGAAGAGCTTCATGCGATGGTAGTCATCGATAGCCATGAACTTATCATACTGCTTCTGAGTAATCTCATGGCTGATGCTCT
Organism: Prevotella sp. P5-64; assembly: GCF_002251285.1. Taxonomy (NCBI): domain Bacteria; kingdom Pseudomonadati; phylum Bacteroidota; class Bacteroidia; order Bacteroidales; family Prevotellaceae; genus Prevotella; species Prevotella sp. P5-64. Next base: position 174,144 of record NZ_NPJK01000035.1, on the reverse strand, counting down.
CACCGTTGATGACCGCTGTCATGCGGTACTTGGCTTCGCCCTTGGCATCCTTCTCGATTTCGCCCTGCTCATTCCTGACTGGCTCAACCTTGATGTCATCGACATTGACTTCACGACCATGTTTTCCCTCACGATACCATGCCTTGCCCTCATTGAGTTCATAGAGGGCATTGCCGTCAACATGAGCAACGGAGCGGTCTTCTGGTTCTAACTGAACCTGTCTGCCGTCCATAGTCAGGGGAATATTCGCCTGTTCCAGAATCAGTGTCTGACGGTCATTCAGTTCTGCTTCGACCTCTGGCTTCAGCTTAATACCAATCTGCTCCTTGGAATTGAGCATATCCATCGTAATCTTCTCGCTGAAGTCGCCCTTGATGACATTGTTGAGTATGTCGAGACGCTGCTGAACAGGCACTTCCTTGATGGAGTTGCTTGTCAGCTTCTTGACTTCTTCCTCAGTCAGGTCATAGACGAAATCCTGCTTGGTGGCAGAGGATTGGATGGTGAGAGTCTTCTTTTCTGGATCAATCACGATACCGTGACTGTCCAGACACTCCTTGAACTTCTCATTGGAGAAATAGACCTTCGAGGTGATAAGCTCATTATATGGCTTGGCTGGTTCCAGTTTACGTGGAGCCACTTCCATAGGAGTGATGACTGTCTGGAGGTCTGCCAGCACATCCTGTTTCGGAGGCTGAACGGCTGTCTGCTGTCCCTTGTAGTAGAAGCCGTAACCGCCATTCTGCAACTCTCCTGGTTTGATGCGTCCGTCTGGACGGTCTGGAACCATAGGAGCACCCTGCATGAAGAGCGCACCACCGACACGTCGCATGTGGAAACCTGCTTGCTGTCGAGGTGTCCACCCCAAGAAGAAACGGTCGTGCAGTCCCCACATAGGATGCAGCCCACGTCTGTCCCAAGCCATACGGCCATATTCACCGACACCGATCCTATAGCCGTGAAGTCCCATGGCAACACGTCCGTTGGCATTACGGGCATGTACGAAGTTCCTTGGAACATAAAAGTCATTGCCGACAAGTGCCGCAAAGGTGTTATAGGCATTCTTGTTGGCATAATTCGTACCCCAGTCTGTCATGGCTTTCATCTGCTGTGCAGAGATGGGATAGGTGAGAAGCGGAGAGTCATGCCCTTGAACTGCCAACTGGAAGCCATCGCCCTGACGGATGATGTGCGCTTGCATACCATTACGTCTGAGGATGTCTTGCAGCTCTGGCGACAAATCGCCTCTCAGTGGTAGAGAATTGGAACGTATCGACATAATAGTGTTGTTTAGGTTCAACAATCAGGCATTGCCATCAGCCAGTGCCTTTTCAAGTTCTTCTCCTTTGTAGTCAACGAACTTTTCTGCCGACTCATCGCCAACAGACAGTCCGCGTTCTCTGCAGAAGTCAGCATATTCGTTCTGCCATTCTTTGGAGTGATGGTTCACATAGTCGAGCCAGTTAAATTCGCCGCTCTGCTTCTTCTGAACCAACTCGCTTTCGGAATAATACTTGTTTGTAGCCATTGTCCTTTCTTTTTAGGGTTTTCGTTTCTGATTAGCGCATATGTCCCATGCTTCTGAGACCTGCCTTTTTCTGCTCATTCCAGAGTTCATCGGTGTAGTCCTCTTCCTTGACGTAATCAAGATTGCCGTCATCACCCATGACCCAACAGCCGTAGATGCCGAAGGTGAACTTGTCCCAATCACGGGTTCGCTGTTCGCTCCACATCTTGGCATCGCCCGGAGATACACGTACTCCAGTGCGGTTGCTAAGGTCAATACCAACAGTGATAGGTTCGTCATCGTCGTCACGGACGAAGGTGACAGGCTCACCATTCTGAAGGTTGTTGAACTCGGCTTCGCTCAGATGGATATCCTCTGAAATGAACTGGAGGTTGCGGGCGATAACCTGAACTGGTGCAGACAATACCTGGTTGGTCTCGTTGTCAATCTGTACAAAGGAGCGTACCATGCTGCCATTCTTGTCAGGAATGGTGGCAATGATAGTCTTACCTTTTTCTAAGAGAGCGCGGTTCTGCTCTGAGAACAGTCTGAGATCCGCTTTCTCTATCTCAGGATAGAAGAGCGCATCAACATTGCCGTCCTCCTTGCGGATGAGCTTGAAGCGGCTACGACTCTTGACCTCATTGCCCTCTTGGTCAATAACCATAATAGGAAGTACGGGCGAGCGTCTTCCTTCGAGAATGTCATTGGTAATCCTGACAGGGAGGTCTTCAATCATTTCACGGGTCAGACCCAAACGGTCAAGGGTCTGGAATGGAATTTCGTTCTCGGTAAACTGCATTTTCTTCAATTTTTATCAGTTGATGAAACAATTTTGGCTGCGAAGGTACACCATAATTATTCATCTTAGCTGAAGAAAATACTAAATCAGGTCGATTTTGAGTCTTGATAACATTTGAGTATAATTTTGCAGAAGAAATCATACTCAAAACTTATCAAATGTTATAACCGTAAGGTATTGTCTGATGATATTTTCCCAAGTGGCACAAGAGCACTAATTTTGCACCATGAAAAAATCAATACTCGTAATACTCACATCGGCATTTGTTCCGATTGCAAGTTTCGCACAGTTCAATACCATCGGTGATGTTGAAAGTCGCCCATCAATCAAGACAATAAAGAATCCTTCAGAACAAACAGTTGCTCCGAAGGATAGTGTTTTGCCGTCAGTTACGGCATCTACTGATATTCCCGATAGAATGGAAGGGAAAGAAAAGAGACTGAGGACGTACCTCAGTGTGTCCTTTCCTCTGAATAAGATACAGATAAATTCAAAGTTCGGAATGAGGATGCACCCTGTATATCATAAGTATATCATGCACAACGGCATTGACCTTCATGCACGACATGAGGATGTTCTGTCGATGCTGCCAGGCAAGGTGCTTAGGGTAGGATATGACAGCCGTTCTGGGAAATACGTGACAGTACAGACGGCTAATTACACGGTCAGCTATTGCCATCTGTCAGAACAATATGTAAAGACCAATGACTACCTCCAAGCTGGAGAACCATTGGGATTAACAGGCAATACTGGTGCATCCACTGGTGAACATCTGCATCTGACAACAAAAAAGGATGGCAAGGCTTTTGACCCAGCCATCCTCATTGATTATATTCGTTCTCTACAAAAATAGTGAACATTCATCATACAGATGACGAAACAAGTTTGTCCATGTTAGTCCACCTTCAAGTGATTTTGAACATGTATATAAAAATATATGTAACTTTGTGCCCAAATCATTATAACTAATAAAAATTTGGTAACATGAAGAAATTAAGTTTTATCGCACTCATATGTGCATCATTCTTATTCAGTTCATGCGGCGCTTTCAAGAGTTATGTCGCAAGTTATTCGGTTGGTCTAAGTGCTGTTGAAAGTCCTGCGGACGCTAAACAACAATTTGGTGAAACCAAGGTTGTCACTTTTGATGAAGAAGGCATCAGTAAATATCGCTATGAAGACGATTACATTGATATTGTATGGTATGTAAGTAGCAAGCAATTCAACTTTACTTTGAAGAATAAATCAGGTCATACCCTAAAAATCAACTGGGATGATGTAAGCTATGTAGATACAAAAGGTCAAGTTGGTCGAGTTATGCATTCAGGTGTGAAATATGCTGAAAGAAATAGTTCTCAGCCAGCTACAACGGTACCAAAAGGTGCAAGTATTTCAGATATTCTTTTGCCAACCGACAATGTATATTATGTCTCTGGTCAATACGGAGGTTGGAGAGAAAGCTACTTGATACCTTGTGTATATAAAACCCCAGAAGCTTTTAATGCAGAGGCTTCTGGATATGTCGGAAAGACAATGACCGTCATGATGCCTATCATGATTGAGAATGTCCAGAATGACTATACTTTCACTTTCAATATTGATAAACTCTTGAATACAGCTTCAAAATAGTACAAATATGGCTGCCTATACGTGTTTGTAGGCAGCCATTATTATTTGAAATCTATTCAGAACTTAATAATGTCCAAGTTAGGCAATTCAAACCCCCACCGCTATTAGTGTTAACATCAGGATTTTCAAGGATTTCGGTCATGTCACAATTAATTGTCTCTATTTCAAAAGATGAGCCGAATGCTTCCTTGATTTGTTGATTTGCGGCTGTGTCGAGTTCTTTCCATCCTAATGAAGGGATTATGATGTGACGGCCTACTTGTAAGAAATTGATATATCCCCAGCTCTTTGATTTCATTAAACTCCACATCTTGGTGTCTTTAATTCCTTCTATATCTCCGAAATGAAGACGCTCAATATCAAAGTATTTTTCCAATGGTTTTGTTAGGCGTTCTTCATCATCCAAATCGCAGTAATTCGTGATAAGAACTTTCCCCTCAGATATATAGCGAACCATTCCGTCTGCATGTCCAATTGGATTCTCCTCTTTGCCTTCCCAATCTATGAGAATAAGACGAATCTGTCCATCAAAGAATATATCCCACCAGTCGATCAGTTCTTTTTTTGACAGATTGTTTTCATTAAGAACTTTACTACACATGATAATAGTTGGATGACCAAATTTATCAATAGCCTTTATAATATTACCTCCATCAAGAACAAGTGGCATAGTCACAAAGTTAAGGTCAAGCTTCTCTTTGTGACGAACATGAACTTTGTGAATAAGCCAATTGGTAATATAAGCCTTTTGTTCACTAAGATAATCCGGATTATATGTGTAGTTTAAGAATAAATCTGGCGTTAATTGTACAGGCATGTAGTCTCTGGCCCATATATCACGAGTATTGTACAGCTCATAATTCTTTAAGGGCTTGACAGCCTCCTTCAATGCGTCATACAGTTCTTTCCTTAACCGAGAACTTAAACCGCTACTTTCTGTAGGAAGAAGACTTGAAAAACAAACCGTATTGTTTTTGTCATCTGTAATAAAGTCCTTTTTAGGGATATTTATCATGTTTTTAGTCCTTTATAAGTTCAACGTTAATTATTTCACCATGTGTCTTATAGTTACCGATGCTATCACCTCGAATTACTTTTTCTGCTTCAAGAATCTCTCCCTTGCGGATTTTATAGACAAAGAGAAGGTCATTAATTTTTAGACTGCTGTTTTCACTCGAAACAACCTTCAAGTAGTTCTCGCCTTCGTGATTAACAACAACAAAGGTAATTTTGCGATCCAGATATTGGATGAAGATTTTTGTATTTATTTCAAGGGCATGGATATATAGGGTCTCATCATTATACCCCCAGTCACTAACAAGATTCTTTGCTGACGAGTACTCCTCCCATGAATTATATCCGACATATAATGCTATGGTGTTTAATGTGTATTCACTTGCCTTTCTGTCATCTTGTATGTAGTGGAATAACCGTTTCAGAGTGGTTACACCAATATTTCGTCCTGTTTCCTTAAAAATGAGAGAGGATAAAATGCTAAAGTCTCCTGCTTTGTCAAACAAGAGACTTGATTTTTCTTTTATATCCTCAATAATAGCATTATTCAATATCATATCTCAACCTTTATGAATGAAAAATTGTCAGAAATAGAATTAGCAATAGCATCCAATTCTTCCTTCTTAGAATCATCATAGCACAATGCCTTTGTCATGTCAATCTCCTTATGGAAACCATCAGAACAGAGAATAAACACATCGCCAGTTTCTATCTCTATTTTTCTGACAGGTGCAACATCAACAGTTTCAACTCCCATTATCGATTTAGTTACGATAGAAGAATACTTCTCATAACTTGAAGCGCGTAATGTTTTAATTTTAGCCAGTTCATTAACAACAGAATGATCTTCAGTTCTATAAACTTCTTGACCATCCCTGTACATGTATATTCGACTGTCACCAAGCCATGTTAGATAGGCATATCCTTCAGAAATAAGAAGAATAGTTATAACACATCCCATCTTCTGAGCAGCCATAGCCATTCGTTTTAACATCAAGGCATCATTAGCAAATGATATGGATTCTTTTAGAAGTTCTGCAGGTGTATAATGTTGATAATTCATATCCAGAAAGTCGTAAATGGCTTCTGAAACTACTTTTGATGCAGCAGCTCCATCAGAATAGCCACCCATGCCGTCTGCAAGTACGAAAAAAGCAGCGTTATCGGGAAGGGAACCATGGATAACGAAATCCTGATTCTCTTCTCGACTACCTTTATTTGTATATTGATATATTCTCATTACTTAACTGCCTGAATTGTATCACCACCATGTTTCGTAACACGAGGACGAATACTAATCTTTATTGGTCTTTGAGTAATTGCTTTGTCAGTTGCTTTGTTTGCCCATAGATATGCCTCTCCAGAACCCAAAGTAGCCATTTCGGTAGCTGTGAGAGTCTGTAATGGAGTGATTGCCTTTTGGACATGTTTAACCCATGCTGGTGAACTGAACCTATGCATTACAACAATAGAACTTAACTCAATAATCTCTGTAGGAAGACTCATTGGATCCTGACTTGCAATCATTATAGAAACACCTTTATGACGCATTTCTCTGATAGCAGTTGTGATTGAACCCACAAGTTCTTTGTTGTTCATGTACTTATGTGCTTCATCAAATACAATGAATTTGTTGAACGCACGTCCATCCACTTTCAACACTGAAGAGAAAATATTGAGCATAACAACAAACAGACCAAGAGCTTCGTCTTTCTCGATGAACTCATCACGAAGGTCAACGATAATCAATCGACCAGGCTTCATGTATTGCTGTAGTTTGTTACCATCGCTTATATATTCTTCGGCAAAATCCAGTTTCTGCTCTGCAAGAGAACGCTGGGATGTGCTCATGTGGTTACTGTTTGCAACACCATTTCGGATATTGATAAGACTCATGTCATTTCTGCAGGCTTTCATAATCTGCTTCAACTCCTTGATGTAGGTTGAGTCATTTCCCATAGCCCCAAGCAAGAACATCCAATCACGAACAGCCAATTCTGAAGAATCAAATCCTATAGGATGAACTTCAATATCAGGATATTCTTCCTTTCTGGTTTCCACCTGACTTTCTGGTGCAAGAAGGATAACATCTTTGATACAGCCTGGTTCCGCTCCATATTCAGCTTTGAGCTTTGCTAATTGACCGGCTTCATCATTTGGATATACCATAGATGTGAATTCAGGTGCATAATCCATGCTATCACTGTAATGGAAAATAACACTGGCCATTGGTGCAGGTAACAAGTTCACCTTAGAGAATTGACGGAGTACCATTTCTGTAATTGAGCCAATGGTGTAACTTTTTCCAGCACCTTGAACGCCAAACAAGCTGATTGTATTGCATTCATTTAAGTCAAGACCTATTACACGGCCATTGCTATTCATCTTACCGATGATTCCGAACTGGGGACTATCACCATTCTTGCCTATAATAACATCACAAGACGGCTTCTCGTAGTTTGGATCAATAGGCTCTGGCTCAGAAACTGGTTCTGATTCAGAAGGTGTTTCCACATCTTCGGATGGTTTAGTTACAGACTCGGTGGCATGAGGTGTGTCATCTACATCGATATGCTCAGGCTCTTCCTGCGGCTCAAATGATACAGAAGGTTGATCCACAGAAGGATTTATAGGTTCGTCTTGAATGTCTGAGATAGGATTCTCGGTTCCTGTCTTAACAGTTGTCTTCTTTGGAATTATAACTTCGTAATCAGAATCCTGTTCAGGCTCATCAGAATGAACAAAAGGTTGTACAGGTACAGCAATTTCCCCGTCAGGGTCTTTTCTTGGAGTTAGGGTTGGCTCAAAGAAGTTCACGATTTCCTTGTCCATTGCTTCAAGTACCTGGGTGTTCAAAGTTCCCTCGGTATTAAGGATTTCACCAATTACTGGTTCTCCCATCGAGTAAATGAGTGCATCTCCATAGAAGTGCTTCTTTTGACGTTCCATTTGAGTAAAGTCAAACACAACACCTAACTGCTTAAATCTGATGGTATATCCATCAGCTAACTTACTCATGAATACTAAATACTCGTGTGCAAACTCTGGGTCAAGTTGGCCATAGCGCATAGCACGACGAATATAGAACTCCAAGAATGATTTCAATTCCAATACTTTGAGCTCTCTGTCAAGTCTATCATAGCCATCTACTGCAATTTCAAAGTGTGAGCGTAGTGCAAAGATTGTATTTTCAATTTGATTAACCATCTTAGCATGAAGCTCTTCCGCATTGTAATGTGCATTGCGGCATTTGATTTCAACTACCGTAAACAGAATTTCTTTCTTTGCAGAGTCGATTTTAACTACGAGATTGTCTGCACGTTCCTTGTTCTCGTTTTCTAAGTCTGCAAACAATTCTTTATGGAGGTCAATTGGAATGAGGAATGACTCTTTTGTTATCCCTTTCTTCTCCAAGAATCGTTTACAAAGTGTGGTGCCAATGACCTCAAATCCTTTACGAGAGGTTGCATTAACCTGCATAATCAAAGAACTACTTACAGAACGCACATCTTCCAATATCTGCTTGAAATTCTCATATCTTTCAAGGTTAATACCATATTCATGGAAGAGAGGAATCATCAATGCACCTATCTCGCTTGTAGGTTTGGTGGTAAGATACGACGAAACACCTGTAGCATCTTCACCAGGGACATAATCAAGTAGATAAGGAATATCGTTTTCGCCCAAACATGGTAAGTCATAAAATTCTGGCCCCATGTTTTTATCGAAAGTGATAACCCAGTCACTGCTATCATGGACGAATGATAACAGCATCATATCATTTTCTTTCAGGCGTAGCGTTGTAGCTGGAACAGACTCTTCAAGAGTAGAAGAGAGCAATTTTCCTGTTGCTTCTTGTAAACGTGCAAACAAGCTAACTTCCATGTTTGCAGACTCCGATACAGGATTTGGCAGTATCTTATTCGAGTAATACCTGTTCCACACGAATGATTTTCCTTCCTTTGCCGCATTAACCACATCTCGGCAAATTGTTCCATTCAGGTAGAATGAACGGCTTAATTCGTCAGGGCGAACTAACTCAGTATGCACGGCGAATGGATTAACCAGGAACGAAAGGTGTGCCTGGTACTTATCGTGGTCATCAATAAAGTCGCTTACCTTGTTAAGAGAGAAACGAAGTTTAGGGAACAATCTGTTTGCAGAAGCTTGTGAAAATACTTCTGCTTCAGCAGCGGTTCTACCATAACCTTCTGGATCAAGCAACTCTTTGAATGCTTCACCTGATTGTAGCATATTATCATCCGAGAACAAACGGATTTCATATGTCAGGTCAAGACCAAGTCCAATCTTCTCCAGTTCAATGAGAGCCTGAGCAAATACAGCTGCATCACCAGCATTGAAGAGGTTGATGACAAGTTTATCCGTATATGGATGAGACAATCCGTAATTGAACAGATGACGAACAACCAAATCTTTGCTAACATCACTATCAATCTGCTTTTCACGAGCGACATTAAGTAACATCGCAGTATATGACTTCAACTGACGGTAGCCAGAAGCAAAAGCGTCTTCTCTTCCGTAAGATGGTTGTGCATACGCGCCCCAGCCGAATGTGATTTCACCAATATACTGATATGCCTCTTGCAAAGAGCTTTCGCTTAGTACGAGAGGGGCAATTTCCATTGGCAATAATCCCATGAAGAGTTTGTCTAATTTCCTATACCATGCCTTACGGTACTTGGGATATTCTAAAGTCTTTTCTTCCCAATCCTGATACAACTCATATAAGTTGACCATCCATGCCAGACGAAGTGGATGAAGTGGGGTAATAAGTTTTACTTTGACATTGCTGCCATCAGGCATTTCGACAGTCAAAAGTACAGTGTCAAGATTCTGCAAGCAAACAATCTGCTCTTCGCTTAATTCTGTTTCTTGGAGATTTCTCAACCACGAATCATATTCAGCGAGATAGCCTTTGATTAGTCCGATATTTGTAGTAAAGTCTGTAGTACACGTAAGACCACTTTCATTTTCAGCAGACTCACGTATAATTGAAAATAAGTCTTGACGCAATGCTGTTAGTTCATCAGGAATACGAAGCCCCTTAGCTGCAACAAACAACGGGTACTGCCTTGCTGTGTCTGTTGGATCAAGCAGTTTTGCGTCTGTTGGATTACCACTTAGCAGTGCCTCTACATGACCAAATTCATTATCATTTTTAAGGAACGTGGTTTCTAATTGTATCAATTTCTTAGGCAACTGAATCTGATAAGCATATGCAGCACCAAAGTCAAATTGGTATGTATTATTCAATGTACCCTCAATCCACATACTTCTATCAGTTCCACCTTCGGGAAGCTCCAAATCTTCTTCTTTAGACAGATGGGTACTACGATAATGAATAATTGCCTGAGTTAAACTGTTAACTTTACCTCGTTTGTCAACTTCGCCTTCTCCTGAATACTCTTCAGTGGTAATAGTAAAGCTTTCAGACTCATTGCAGTATGCCACGTGTTGCTCCAATCGGTACTGTTCCATTTGAAGGTTAGGATTCTGCTCCTTCGCATCAAGCCATGAAGCCTGTACACGTTCTTCTTTGAACTCTTTTAATGTGTCAAGAACAATACCATTCTCGTCAAGAGCACGAACACGAAGCATATATTCACCTTCTTCGAACATGCCTGATGCAATATTCAATGAAAGTTTACGAGAGGCACGTTTGTTAGTTCCAACCTTAGCTTTTTTCACAACTCCTACTTCAGAGAAGTCATCAATGTTGACAAGGGCTATTTCGAATGAGAAAATATCTGGATTATCTTTGGGAGATGGATCCGTTGTAATCGTAAATGAAACCTTTCCCTTTTTGTCCTGTGGAATAGCCAACAGCAAGGAACCTGTATCGGCATCGCGAACCAGTTCCTTTTTGGGGTCTTTTCCTGGAACAATGTCAACCATGACCTTTACGGGTTTGCTCTCGTTGTCTTTGTCTATCCAAGGCAGAACTGCATAATTGAATTCAGGATGATTATCGTGAATATTCTCAAAGAGAGATACGGCATCTTCAATATTATCCGTTGTAGTAAAGAATACCATTAAGTCCTTTTGGACGGTATTTCTAACTAAAGGCAGACTAACGATTCTGTCAGCAGCAGTTAAAGAGAAGTCTGCCATCACAGAAGAGACCTTCTCTAAATTGAGCATGAAACGTCTTCTGATAGAACCTTCATTCTTAATGAGGTCTTTATCAGGAAGCATACCAAAAAGGTACAATCCATTACCCCATGCTTCATCAGCATATTGTTTGGTCTCCAAATATAGAAGATAGTTGATGACCGTTGTTCTTGACGGTTTTATCTCCTCAAAAAGGTCTGTCATCTGTTTCCAAAGATATTCCTTTTCTTCTGGTAATTCATGAATGAGTTTCCACACGAAGGAATCTTGGAGCTCTGCTACAGACAGATTTTGGAAGGTTGCATCACCATAAGAGTCTTCTGCTGATGTACGACTGTTTGACGGAACAAGGATAAGTACCGACTTGTCGGGATTATTACGTAGCTCAATAAGCTTAGTAGCATGAATAAATTCTTCTCCTTTATCCGTTTCTGACAGGATATAAACTTCCATTCCACTGTTCAAAGGACGAAGCAATGGAAGCAAGACACGAAGCTCCTTCATAGCCAGACCAGTAATCTTCATACAATGTCCTGGCTTAGCAGACTTCAACTTAGGTGAATACGCTTCTACAACATGTTGTATGAAACGCTCGTAATATAATGTTTTAATATTTTCCATTAGTCTTCCAATTTATAACGTGGACGAATCTTTTGAAGGATGCAAGCATCACTCATATCTGTATAAAAACCGATCTGACGAAGTTTATTTTTGAACGCATCCATGTTAACTCTGAATGCTGCATTCATTTCTACATCAGCATCTGCAAAACGTTCTTCTCCAATACCATTGATGATTAGACCGTAACGCTCACGAATAGCCTTCGCTAATTCATCTATTGAGAGAGAACGGGTTTCATAACCGCCATTGCTCTTCTCTTTGAGAACCAACAACTGTACCATCGTTTCAAGCAGTTTACTACCTAATGCACCTCTTCGAGGATGACGCTTAGAACGGCTATCTGCCAGCAACATAGAAGAGCTGTTTTTCATGCAGACAGCATCTACAAAATCATGTATGTACTTGTACTGACTTGCACCCAAATTGGATTTTTCAAGTACATGGACAAACATATCGAAATAGTCTTTCTCAGGGAAGAACTCTAACATTTCATGGAAGTCGTTTTTATCAAACTCCTTCTCATCACTATTGGGAAGGCTATCCTCTATGTCATTGAGTTCTTTCTCATAGTACTCTCCTTGCTTGTTATTGTCTTCTTTGAGTATGCGGAAAGCTTCATCAACATCGCAACGCTTTCTTTTCTGGATAATATCAACCATGTATGTAGCACGGATGTATTTGCCATAGCTGTTTTCCATTCGCTCAATGTCTTTACAAGCGAATTGCGAAACAATACTGTCAAGATTATCTGTCAAATCAACAACAAGTGACCAGTCATCATCAACGTTTCGAGTACCGGCATCAATCATCTTGGGCAACAGATATACAACTTTCATTGTATAGAGTGCAAGATGAAGACCGCAGAGTATTCTCAGATAGTCGATGAAAACCGCACGTGGAAGTTTTTCTTTGTAAATGAGTAATCGACGAATATCATCTGTAAACAAAGCAGCTTGTTTCTCCAAAAGAGGCTTGGGTATAATATCGACATCCTTATTCATACTCTTGCGCTCACGGAGAGGCTTTGTTATGTGTAGAATGCCTGTGGTATCTACGTCAAGTTCCTCCTGTGTGTTGATTTCGCCAGATGCTTTGTCCCAACCTTTGCTTAGATACTTCACCAATCCTTTCATCACTTCGGGATTGCTTTTTAACATGAGATATAATTGGTCTGAAGCACGATAGTCACGACAGTACTTGCTGTTCTGTACGCGGAAGCTCAACAGATGGAGTGGCTTTAAGGTAGATACATGTTCCTTAATCACATTACCACGGTTAACCAATTCGAGTAGTGAACTACGTAGCCAGTCCTCTACACCATCAGGATTATCCTTCACACCATTGATTACACCTTGTTCTTCAAGAGCATTGAGATTGGACTTCAGTGTATCGATAGTATATTCCTTTCTGAATGCCAGCTGGACAGGCTGCCCATCAGCATACATCTTAATAAACAAGTTAGTAAGAACACGATCCAGTCTTACTGACTTGAAGTCAACGTAAAGCAATTCTTTATTCAAGAATGCTACTGTACCTTTTTTTAATTTCAGTATCATAATCGTATTCTTTAAGCGTTTAGAGGTTCAATTACAATATGTTTCTTACCATCGAGTCGAATTACAGTGAACTTCCTGTTGTTCTTCGTGACAAGAATCTCTGTATAAGTTTTGGCTTCTAAGAGGTTCTTGAAAATCTGAAGTTCAATGAATCGGCCTCGTAGGTCATTCACAGAAGGACTGAAACCTGCACGAATGTATTGAAGCATTTCGTAGAGGTCAAGGCTGACAGTCAACTGGATAAACTTATCGGTTTTGTGACGGAAAGTAAGACTATCACTTTCGTATTCGATATATTTAGTCAGATGTTCTGTCTTGTTTACGAATAGCTCAAATTCATCCAATGGGAAACGACGATAGCTCTTTGAAATAGGATCACCCACATTGGAGCTTGCCAAAAGCAGATAACCTTCAGTCAAACGTGCATTGTCGCATCCTTCACTTGCAGAGATGGCGCAAGCCAAATCTTGCATTGTTTCTTTAAGAGCCTTTTCGTCTTCAACTCGAAGTTGCTCCTCGAACATACTTGCATAGCGATATGGCAAACGTCTGCGGAAATCAAATTTTCCTTCAAAATACTGATGACGCACATAACTCTTATGACGACCAGTTGCCTGCATCCTTATAACATCAGATTTAACCTCATATGCAGGAATAATGACATTGTTTTCGTTAAAGTCATTTAATAAGCTGCGCTTGCGGTCACTAAAAATCAGATAGTCATTAGGACGCTTAGATGTATAATAAAGGTCTCGGTCGTAAGCAGGTAAAGCTACACCAGCAACATCTGTTTCCCTCAGCAATTTTACCAAGCGGTCATTAGAGTCAAGTGATGGGAGCATGAAGTCTTTTGCTGGCCATGCAACTGGAGCTGTTACATTGAAGTAGTAATACTGCCAATAGTATTCAGGCAACTGTTCTGTCTGTACATACTCCACTAATTGCTTGACCTCATCACAAGAGTAGTCTCGTGTTAGCATCCAAGCAATCATAGAACGCAAGTCTCTCATGGTGATATGAAGCTCACGTTTATATACAATAGTTCTTACCAACCATTCCAGTCGATTGATTACTTCATCACCTGCACTGCTGTCTTGGAAGGTATCTACATTATATTTAATATAACAGCGGTCTGCAATAGGACATCCCTCACACTTTGACCACAACTCTGGACGGGTCAGTTTTTTCACCTGTTGAGCCAGAAGACTTGGAGAATTGCCGTCTCTTGCTGTCACAGAACGAAGATTAAGATTGATAACCATCAGACCTGGGAGGAGTTCTGCATGACCTTCCTGATAGAAATAGTCTTCAATGTTATCTTGGAGTTTTTTCAACTCATTATGAGTGGAGAGGAAGTCAACCAAACGACCTTCGTTGATTGCAATTACTCGTCCTTCTTGTGCCTGAGTGTAGTCACTAAGATTGTTGAAAGGAGATAGGAACTGAGCCAAAACTTCGTCGTTTGCTTTTTCATCCTCATCTTGTGAACCATCATAGTTAGATTCGAAGCGTATGCCATTTATATAGAACTGTGAACCATTGTTTGTGTCAAATGATTCTTTATTTGTTCCTTGATCTTCAATTCTATGGATAAATGCAGTCTTACCATCACCAGCATTTCCGGTAATGATAATCAGCTTATACTTCAAATCATTTATGTCCTGAATGAGTTGCTTGTCAAGTTTTGTCTTGGAATAAGTCAAATCATCAAAGGCATGAGTCTTTGCTCCAGCTCGTGTGCCGCTATTTCCATGGCGACTCTGACTATAGAGAGAATTAATGTAATCGACTGGATTTGCATTGACTGTAGAAGTATTTAAGATAGTTGAAGTGTCCTTCAAGATACCATTGACACCAATCTTCTCCAATGCTTCAAGCATTTCTTTGGCAGATGTAAATCGCTTATGTCTATCTGTAATGATTGCCTTCATTACAAACTCAGCAATCTCATCTGTCAACTTATCGTTGTAGCTACGAATATCCGTAGGCTGCATGTGTATGTTGGGGCGCATGTTGCTTCCTGGCCATGGATAGGCATGAGCAAGAAGTTCATAGATAGTAATACCCAGTGCAAATGTGTCGGCTGACTTATCCCAATCAATCTTATTTCCCGATAAAACAAGGTCTGGAGCCATATATGGGAAGGTTCCACCAAACGACTTGTCATCGGTAGTCGTAGATATATTGAAGTCAATGAGCTTGTAAATTTGACGCTTATGCCACATGATATTACTTGGCTTAATATCTCTGTGATATACAGGAGGATCTTGCTCTTCTTGCATGTAGCGCAACGCTTTCAAGATTTGGGTAGCCATCTTGTAAACCTCGTCAACAGGAAGACGCAGGTCACCTCTTGTATAATCCTGCAGGTTTTCACCTTCAAGCAGCTCCATCAGTGTGTAGAACAAGCCTTGTTGAGTGCGGTCGTTAAATTTAAACTCAACAATGTTGGGGTGGTGGAGAGATTTTAATGCCTCAAACTCATTGATGGCATTGTCAACGGATGCAT
This sequence comes from Prevotella sp. P5-64, assembly GCF_002251285.1. Taxonomy (NCBI): domain Bacteria; kingdom Pseudomonadati; phylum Bacteroidota; class Bacteroidia; order Bacteroidales; family Prevotellaceae; genus Prevotella; species Prevotella sp. P5-64. The sequence continues at coordinate 158,374 of NZ_NPJK01000035.1, read as the reverse complement.
CACGTTCAAAGATTTTAATGGCAAGATATTGTTTCTGCATATCATGCCATACCTTGAATACACGTCCAAATCCACCTCGGCCAAGAATTTCATGAAGGGTCATAGAAGGAGTTACCTTAACTCCTGGCTTCATGTCTTTCAAATATGCCACCTTGGTCTGGCTTGTGGTATTTCCTGCTGAATTGGCATTTTGAGCTTCAATGGTTTTCTTTTGCTCTTCTTCCATGGAATTATTGATGAACTCAATAAATTCATCAGCCTCTTGCCAACGTTTGAATGGGTCAGCTACGATTGTATGCTTGACAACTTCATCCATCCATTCAGGAAGATCTTTTGATACCTTGCTTGGCATGAGGTCTTCTGTGAGCACTCCTCCTAATGCAGAAGTAAATGTGAGACAACTGTCAAAAGGAAGTTTGCCAGTCATCAACTCATAAAAGATTACTCCAAGAGAGAATATATCACTTCCTGAACATACATCACCTTCTAAGAATTCAGGTGCTGTATATGGTGAGTTGATATTAGTATCTTTCTTTACCGTGAAACTGAGGTCAGAGTGTTCGACAAACCATGCCATACCAAAGTTTGCCAAAGCTGCTTTACCTCCTTCATATACAAAGATATTCTCAGGACACACGTCACGATGATATACCTGTTCCTTATGCGCAGCTTTCAGCGCATTAGCAACATCGAGTATAATGCTGATTTTATCTGTCTGTTTGAAAGTTTTCTGACGGAGTTTGCTCCTGAGAGAACTTTCATCCTGATAACGGCTTATCTCATAATAGTAAGTCTGCTCTTCATTCATTCTGCAATCAGTCTTGACAATGAATGGAGAAGCACCTATCTTGTCTTGGGCAAAGCTGGCATTCTGAACCATCAAACTCAGTTTCTTCAGTTCTTCAGGACTCTTACCAGCAACATCAAGGGGATATTCACGTATTTTATAACGCGCTGTAGCAATGAGTTTGGGAACACACAGATATTCCGTGAACTCTTCTGTCTCTTGAAGAACCTCCTCAATAAGATAGTTGAAGATTTCCTTTCGGTCAGCTCTTCTACGTTCAACAGATTGGCCAGAAAGCAAGTCAACAAGTTGTGACTGAATATCCATAATCATTCCTGGAGTACGTCCTACAAGTTCGGGCTTAGTAAGAAAATCTATCAAATCACCGCCCAATGTGAATGTTTGCTTGTAACAATCACAGGTAGGATCTAATCCGAATTTTGACTGTTGCGGATTGCTGAGAGTTATAGCTGTCAGTATCTGGCCAAAACGCCAATCTGGATGCTGGTTCTTAATCTTGCTGGCGAGAATACGGCTCTTTAGCCCTGCGGTCTTATGAGGGTTTGCAACCTCTTGACCACTACGGAACCAAGCCCAGTCATCTCCTTCGAGATTACCAGCCCAATCCTTATTCTCAATGTGATAAACAGCATGAGGTGCCACAACAATGCAGTCATATTCCCAATATTTCATTACTCGGTTCTGGCCAGTAATGGCAATATTAAGGTTGGGAATAATAATGTAGTTACTTGGCAACTTTAAGTCGAGGTAGTCCAACAAACGCTGTTCTCCAGCATTTACAGGACCATCATCGTGTATGGGTTTTCTTATTTGTGCCATATATTATACATGTTTAATGATTATTCGATAATACTCTCTCCAACTTGTCTATAATCCTGTCTGCTCGTTTGTCAACAAACGGCTCGCAAAAATCAAGGAACTCGTTGGCTGCTTTAATAAATGTATCACGAGAGATTCCCGGTTCCCAACTAAAGAGACCTTGGAACACCTGCTTGGGCTTTCCTTTTTCATCGAGGAAGTCTTCAAGCATCAATTCGTGAACAATATGATTGAAGTTTTCTTCTGTGCGGAAGGCAGCTACTTCTTTCTTCTTTAAATTGAGTGCATCTAACATCTTCATATTGCACTTCTTCGCACCAATCATCATCTTATAAAACTCTGCAAGGAATACGTCACAATAACCTCGTCCAAGAGGCTTGGTATTACGCATAAGGTTCAGGCCAGATGGAAGAACCATAGTGTTACCAATGGTGTGAACCTTCTTGCCGAATCGAACAACTCTTTCACGCAAATCCGCTGGAGCATCGTATGTTTCAAGAGCCTTATAGTAATCTTCAAAGTTAATACCGAAAATGGTATTTGTGATGTTGATAGTATCTGGCTTGTACTTATGTTTATCCATGCTTTCATAGGTGAAATCTGGATAAGTATCAGCAAAAGCGAGAGTAAGAACGGATTTCATTAGTATGCTATCAAGTCCTACCACACTTACGCGCTCGTCACCAAACTCAGTATCTTCCCTCAAAGTATAAAAGTCGAAGTCCTTCAATTTCTTGATGTCACCATCAAGTCTCTCAGCAACAAACTTTTTAAGCTTATTGAGAGCATAGGTATCACAAGCCTTTTCGACTTTTTCTTTTTCAATCTTCTTGTGGTACATGTCCATCTCTTCGAAGAAGGATGGTTTTGCGATGTCTGTCTTACGATACTCGCATCTACCTTTCAGATAACGCTCACGGAAACTCTTGATAAAGAGTCTTCCGCATCCTTCACCTTTGCCTTGTATGCCGTTTGCATAAATGCATCCTTCACATACTGTACCACTTACACCTCTATAGGGGAAATTGTCTTCTACGTTGATGAAATCCTTTAGGTCGGCATCATTTGCCAACTTGTGAATCATACTGCTTAGATTGGCTATTGGCCCATCTGTCGGTTCTTCCTGCTCGTTTGGATTTACAGGATAATACTCTTCGTCCAAACCAATCGGGTGGTGCATTCTCTCCACGAACTCCTTATCAAGAGAACGAGGATGAACCTCCATCTTCATCTTCTCATCGAGACTTTTGCGTGCCATCTCTATGAGAGTCGTTTCCTGACCAGTTGCTTCATTTACAAAGTTCATGGCTGTCTCGTCATGTCCAAGGAAGAAAGCTGCTGCTCCAGGAATATGAAGAAGGAAAACTTGTTTTACCCCTTCCTTCTCATAAACATCCATGACCTTGAAGTAACTGTTGAAATGAAGAGTGCATAGATTCCAATTCTTCACATTGGGATTCTCCTGACATAGCTCAGGAATCTCACACATCATGGCTGCATGGGCACTTGCTATAAGGAAACGAGTTTTATGAGCTGGCTTCTGTAATTTCGTGGTTACATCGACAAAGAATCCTGCACGAAGCACATCACCTACATGATAAGTGGTGTCCACAATCACTGGCGCATCAGTATCTCTGTAGAAAAACTGCAATCCTGGTAATGTCCAGTTGGCAAACTTCTCAAAGAAATCCTTATAGTCTATACTTACCTTCTTGGGTAGATGTCCGCGAGCAGGGTCATAGATACTGCCGTCGAGTGTAATGATATATGGCTGAGTACCAATCTCTGCATAGATGGCATCGCCCTTCTCCATCCAATGCGCTCTGTCAAATATCATAGGAAAGATGACATCACCGTTGATATGCGCTACTCCATAGATGTATCTTGTCTTAGGATTGGTCTTTGACTTACGGATGGTATTACTGAAGAGGAAGAATCCTTTCTGAACCTTAAAGACATCATTGTGCCAATTCTTTAGAACAATACTGCCATCAGGGCGAAGAATATTTTTCTTTATCCCTTGTTCTGCCTTATAGAATCCTTCTCCCCATTCTTCAATGTAGGAGTATCTTTCACCAACTTGATTGCCATTCTTGTCTAAAAGGAACCACTGGGCATCCTCATATACTCTGGCAAGTCCGTTGCTATCGTAATCGTATTCAGTTCTTGCCATGGCTATTCCTCTTTCATTTGTTTTGCCATCCACTCAGCATCCACACACATACAGCCTTCTGCTTTCATGCGAGGATCAAGTTCACAGGCAAGTTTATGCTCAAAGTAATTATCCATAGCAAAGCGAATCTGCATGGTTCGCTCGTTCTCTTCGTCGTCATAGAAGAAATAGATTGTACCATGCGGAAACTCCTCACTGGGTTCTTCGGTCTTAGCAAAGAACAACTCATAACCTTTCTCAACAATCTCTGGCATAATGACATGACTAATCATATACTTTTGATGCTCAATGGCTATATCATTCAATCCATGCTCCAGTATTACAATCTTTTCCTTGAATCGTCGTAAACCGAAAACAGCACGGAACAAATATTCTTTTTTCATCCCCAAACCTTCTGGAATTTCCATAGGAGAGTAGTCATAATCATCTGGTTTGAAGAAATCGAAGAATATCATGAAGCTATGAGTCATATCATGGTATAGCGTACCAGCAGGTATGCCTGTCACTTTGCCACAGTGAGGGCAGTGGTACATAAACAACTCGTCAGAGAAAATTTTTCCTCTGAGTTCGGGGTCTAAGTCCACGTTTACCGATGTCCAAAGGTCGTACTCGCCTTCCTGATGGCAGTGTGGACATTCTATGGTTTCTTTCCTTAACTGTGACATAAGCGTGATACTATGTTAATTGTTCCACTTCTCGATTTCTTGTTCTACCATAGATATTGCTTGATTTTCAAGTTCTATAGCTTTGTCGTTTTTGTATACATACTCCTTAATCAGTTCTACAACATTATCCATGTCTTCTTTAGGTATGATAGGAAGATCTACATTCCCTAGAAACTCTTCACCTAATGTTATTATTACAGAACCATAAGGTAGAATTTGAAGAGAATTTTGTCCTTGCTTAGTCTTGAAGTATGCAAATACATATTCAGGAGCAATTTTAGATGAATCAATACTAAGTTTCATGGCGTGTTCAGAAACTGCTACTTGGTTAAGAGTATCACCTACAATGACAGTATTGCCAACTGTTCCAGAACGAGAAATTAGAATGTCACCTTTGGACACTAACATATTCTCAATGTTGTTCGAGTTTTTTCTAATTTGTTTGCATCCTCTCAAAGGATTGGCAAGCATCATATCAGAGGAGGATAAGAAAGGTACTCCATTCTTTTCTACATACTCTCGTTTACCCCTATTTCCAACAAGGATTTTAGTCGATAATGATTCGATTTTTATGGTTTTCAGATTCTCTTTTTCCTTCAATAGTCGTTTGTTGCCTATTTGATACTGAGCGTCAAAACGAACGAAGCGAGCTGCTATGTTCTTTGATGAAATTGCAGCAGATTGGTGGTCAAAATTGAAATTTGAGGAACCTATGTTGTTCTCGAACACTTCAACTGCAGTATTTAATGCATCTGTTGATTCTTCTCTGAGTCTTGCTGCTTGTTCTATCAAGTTATTTACCTCATTTTCAAACCCTTTTTCAAATACAGGCATTTTTATCTCGCCAATGAATGATGGCTCGATATGTTGAATAACAGCACCAAAGGAGCCTTGCGTCAAAAGTGATTGTCCATATTTTGAAGCAAAAAAGGCATATAATAATCCGCCTTTTATCTTTGAATTAGGCACAACTCTAATTATATCTTCAGAGCCATATTTTCCTTCGTGAATCTTATTTGACCATGCAGTTTGACCGACAGTACCTGAACGAGTAATCATTACCCAACCTGGTTTTAAAGTCATTTCTTTTATACCAGGAGTGTGGATTCTCGAAACTAATTTGGTGTTATCTAGATTTGCAAGCATAATATTTGCTCCAGTCATGAAAGGAATTGCATGTTCTGGCTTACTTACATATACTCTGTTTGCTCTGATTCCATAAAAAATACGTTCTGTAATATCACAAATTTTTGTTTCGCCTAATGGTGAATGTTTAATTCTGCGACGGATAGAAACACCATCGCTCAGATGATAACTTGCATCAAATCTGTAATTTGCATTTGCAATATCACTTTTGGTTACACTTAAAGTTTTCATTAGCGCACCTCCTTGAATTGTGCATAAGCCATTGCTACCTTTGGAAGGTCATCTGCTAAATGCTTGATTCGTTCCTTGCGACTCTTGATTGTTTCGTTTCCGAACTCATCATAGCTGAGCCACTGTTTATAGTTCTCAAACAAGATTTCTGCACCATCGTCATCCTTTTCATAGACAGGTACACCACGACGATCCTTACCAACCTTTTCGACGATAGCCATGAAAACGTCATAGTCTTCATCTTCTATAGGGGTAAGCATTTCGGCATCTGTCTTCTTCTGAAGGAAAAGAAGAGATGCTTGAACGCCTACCTGAGGAAGGAAGGTCTCTACAGGAAGGTCAATACTTGCAAGGAGTTTGAAGTGACGAAGAATCCAGAGACGAACACTCTCTGTATTTGGATTGCCAAGAATACCGTCCGGCAATACGATTGCCATTTTACCGCCAGGTTTCAAGAAGTTGTAGCAAGCTTCTATAAAAAGGACTTCTGGAGCCTTGCTATTAAGTTCATATCGCTGAGCAATTTCTTGGTCAACCTCTACCTTAGTACCGAATGGAGGGTTGGTGAACACCATATCGAATTTACCTTGTGCATTATTGTCTGGGGTTTCGAAATGGAAGTCCTTATCTGCGCTATGCTGAATACTTTCGTTAACAGCTTCTGCGATATGAGGAACATCGGGTTTGCTACCAAACGGATATTCAAGTGAATTGATGTTGTAGATGTTAGAGTGTCCATCACCTGCCATCACCATATTCATTCGAGCTGCTTTCTTTAGGTCTGGATCGAAATCAAAACCGAAAATCATCTTTTCTGCATACTCACGAACAGCATCATCCACTTCTGGTGAGTTATATTTAGCTTCAAGACGAACACCATCAAGGTCTGGATAAAGATTCTTGGCAATCTTGTGACGTACATGATCAAGCACCATTACAAGGAAGCCACCAGAACCGCAAGCAGGGTCAAGTACACGACAATTCTGGTCCGGATCAAGCATTTCAACCATGCACTTGATAATATTACGTGGAGTAAAGAACTGACCAGCTTCCTGCTTCAAGGTATTACTTACAATAGTCTCGTATGCAGTACCTTTTACATCTACAGTAGCATCAAGGAATGAGTATTTCGCAAGTTCGGATGCAACAAACGCAAGGCCACGGTTTGAAAGCATTATCTGCTCATTGCCATCGAACACATCCTTGAATATGTTGCTTTCCTTCAAATCTTCAAAAAGGCCCTTGATGCGTTCTGCTACTGCTGCTTGTCCTTTTTCGGTGTTCTGTTCCTTTACGCCAACCCAAAAGCGACGGCGATAACTGATACCCTGTTTGGCATCAGAGAATCTACGCTTCTCATCATATAGTTTACAGAAAATAAGGTTGAGGAGTTCCCAGAATGCAGTCTTCTTCATTCCCTCATTTCCATAAATGTAATCATGGCAACGCTTAAATGTCTTTACCAAAGACTCGTTAGCAGGTTTACGAGGCATGGCACGTTCACCTTGTGCTTCAAGGTCTTCAAGAGTCTGTCCTTCAGCAGGGAAATCAGATATGGCTTCGCAAGTTACCTGACCAAAGTCATCCTCGTATGAATAAACATACTGGAGATCTTCACCATTTGTCCAGCAAGCAAAATCACAATCGGTGGAGCATAGAATGCCTTCGGTTGTTGCTTCAACGCCAGCTTTCTTGTCATTTGGCTTAACCTTAGCATCCTTAGCTACGATAATGAAACGAATGAGTTCATCTGCATCATGAGCATGGCCAGCATTGAAGATAGCCAAATCTACTTTCTGGGTCTTTGACTTGTCTTCATTTGCGTCTTCATACTTGACCTTGAAGTCTCGTTCCATGTCTTCTGGAGCGAAACCATACTCTTCAGTCATCATTGCAATCATCGACTGCAATGTCATTTCCTTATCTGTAGCCTTTACTACCTTGTTGGTGAGGGAGCATACCATCTCGTTCTCGCCAAGAACTATCTCATTTTGAGAAGCTATATTTGATTCTGAACTTGCCATAATTTGCAAAATTAAAATTTTGAAGTCGAAAATCCATATCCATGTTAGTCCATCTTACTCTAACCTGTTGGTAGAGCGCGTTTTATTGACTAACTTTGCTCATTTGGTTCGTTTGGATGTCATTTCTTATAAATGATAATGTTTTCTTCTTTTGTAGAAACGAGGAGGTCTTTTACATCAACCTCCAAACATTCCGCAATCTGATAGAGTGTCTCTAACCCTGGCTGTGCAGAGTTCGTGCACCATTTGCTAATAGTTGCAGGGTCTTTTCCAAGTTGTTCTGCTAACCACTTATTGGTTTTCTTTTTCTCAGCGAGAACCACTTTTAGCCGATTGAAGTCTTTTTCCTTTGCCATTTTGCTGAGGTTTTATTTGATATAAAATAAACGGAAAATCCTCCATTATATTATGAAAGATACGTCCATTTCTATTGCGTATTGTGCAAATTTAGTGATTTTTCTGTGAAAAACAAGGAAATAGACAGAAATTTCTTTCATATAATTGCATTTTCTTGTTGTTATTCATGTTTTTCGACTTTTTATTTGTATTTTTGCAGAGTCTTTATTGCAAAAACTGTAATAATTGATATTTGAAAGATGGGCTTACAATAAGTTGCTCAGAATTTAGAAGGTTGAAACAAAATGGATTTGCACTTGTATGAAATATCGACATTCAAAAATTGATTCTCAGAGTTTCTTGTTCTCTGCCAAGGAATCTAATGAAGAATACTATAGAGTTGCTTACGAATTGACCAAAAAACTTTTCGTAGGCATGTCAAAACATGCTTTAGCTTTCAATTCCAAGAAATATAATTTTTATGAACCTCCATTCTTGTTTAGGGAGCGGCAGCTTGACACGTTAATTATGCCCGTCCTGAATTCGCTTTGCAAGGGGCTTGCTTTTGCTGAATATCCAATGACGCGAAACAGCAGAAAGAAAGGGTTGGAAATTGAAGACTCGCAAGGTAGAATTGATTATTGGTGTATTTATAAGGACTATAGTTTTGTTATAGAGGTCAAACATAGCTATGACAACTTCGCAACATCTTCAACAAACGACGAGAGATTGTTACAAAGATGGCGCACTATGAATATCGTCCAACTTGACAATATCAAAAATGAGATTAAGCACTTTGAAGAAAGAACTAAAGGTGTAATTCGGTTAGGTCTTCATTTTATTACGTCACACAGCGGTACGAAGCTGAAAGAGAATGTTAGAGAAACTTTTATTTCACAGGAATGTGAGATGCTTACTCGCTTGTATGTAGATTTGAAAGGTATTACTCCTCCAGATTTTATGTCAGTGTGGGAATTGGATGATGATATGGTTTGTTATGATAATGACAGAGCCTATCCTGGGTTAATAGTTATGGCCAAATTTTTCAAAGATATAAAACATAAAGGATCAAAAGATTATTATGAATAGTATAAAATACGTTTTGCTCAAAGGAAATGAAAGATTCCTTGATCATCCAAAAAGTGTTGCCCTTTTTGGAAAGCTCTTTTGGCGCAAATCTGACAAAAAGCTCAATGTCGGTGACATCGTGTATCTCTTCATGTCTGGAAAAGGACATTATCAAATTAGATACAAATTAGAAGTAACCAATACAAGTGTACCCCGACATGATAAAAGCTGTTGGATAGCTCCCTTTGTTCCTGATAATGACTGCTATGAGTTTACCCCTGTAGCCTCAATGTATGGGGGAGAAGAGCTTGGCTACGATGAATTAGAGTCCATTGGTATTAGCCGTTACACTCAATATTCTATACTTAATGAGGAGCAGGTAAACTTCATTGATAAGTATTTCAAATAATAAGGCAAAATAACGTCAAGAACGTTTGGGGTAGCTTTTTATATAAACAAGTTTTACGCAAAGTGGTGCCCTTATGACAATTTATATTGGATATTTGAGTAATAAATAATGGCTGAAAAGAAAAATCATCACTTTGTTCCTCAGTCTTACCAACGTTTGTTCTCAAACGATGGTAAGAACATAGGAGTATATAACATAAAGAAGAATCTTCTAATTAACCAATCTTCAATAAAACACACAATGAGTAAAGATTACTTTTACTCAAAAAATCAGAATGTAGAAGATGCTCTGGCAGAGATAGAACGACTATGCATGTTAGCATTCCATAAACTGGATAATAATAATGATTATAACTTACATGAGGTTGAACGCTTGAATATTTTAACGTATGTAATGATGCAACTTGGTCGTACTGTTTATATGTCCGAAAGACTAAGTGATGATGTTAATGAAATGTCGTTAGAAATATTTAAGCGGTGTACTGGTATGGAACAAGTTGATCCTCATTTAGAATTTCGTTTTGATGAGCCTCCATTATTTTCATTAAGTGTCTATGCTGGTATGGTAGTAAATATGGCTGATTTGTCATTTAAATTAGTTTGTATAGACTCTAAATGCAGCTCTACTTTTATAACCTCCGATTGTCCTGCTTTTATTATTAATCCATATTTTGATTTTTTAGGGTATGCTGGAGTGAAAATACTTGGCTATAAAGGTGTATGTATAATGATGCCACTAAGCCCGAAGCTGTTGATATTGTTTTATGATTCAAATGTATACAAAATCGGAAACAGGAAAGGCAAAGTAACGATAAGTGAACCTAAAGAGATTGAAGCAATTAATATGCTTATCGCGAATGAGGCAAATGAACTGCTCGTTTTTAATTCTAAGCATGCAATATCATCATCATTAAGAGAGTATGCGCAGAAAGTAAAATCAAATGCCAGGCCATTTAAATTATTCCAAAACAAACAATGTATAATTCACTTTTTTCATATTCTTGACAAAGCAAAAACTCTAAATATAAACTCTTGCTTTCAAGAAGATTTGTTTAGAGAATATACAAACTATTTGTCGAAACATCCTGAAATTAAAAACTATCTCGAAAAGTTAGGAGGTTCTGCATCAGAAGAAGATCGCCGCAAATTTTATGAGGAACTGAAAACAAGAAGGTAGGTTCTTCTGTCGACTAATCTGTCATTATTCCAGGTATTGCATAGATACAAATCAATATCCATGATACTATCATTCTGAATATAGAAGTAATAGCTCTGTATAACGGCGACGTTCTATTGAAGATATTTTCTTCCCCTTCCAATGGCAGAACTGGACATAATCGCCTTTGAAATCTCTGTTTCCAGATTCAATCTTCTTCAAGAGTGTACTTTTGGGGTACTTGGTTCTGCTACCGAGAATTCTATAAGGCCCAACATTATAAGCTAATGCGGCGAGTAGGAGGGAGTCTTTTCCGTATTGCTTGAAAATTGTACATAGTTCCTTCAGATCTTTACGCAAGAGCGCATCGGCTTCTCTCAGAGACATATTCGAAGAGTAACGCTCTCCTGGTCTTAGCTTGTGGCCATAGCCAACATAAGGATAATCCTTCTTACGATGGATTCCCTCATAATATTTGATGCAGCAGATAGCTCGCTCAAATGGTTGAAGTGCAAAAATAGATGCTTGTTTTGGTGACTCATTTGCCTGAGCATCCATGCCCAGACAAAGAGTAAGGAATAAGGTTGTTAATACTGTTTTGAAAATCATTTGGTCTTGAATTTGTTTATTTCGTCTATCATGTTCTTCACGTCGAGATTAACCTGGCAGAAGTTCTGATACAAGATGCGTTCCTTGGCATCTTTAGACGGGAATTTGTAGAATTTGGGGAGTTTGAAGTTCTCGTAATCGTCTTCTTCTGCCTGTATCTCTTTCATGTCGAAGTCGGTCTTGCAGTAGAATTTCGAAGTTTGAAACTCTGCTGATTCCTGTATGTTCATGGAACCATTTCGCCCTGTCTTTGTCTTGATGAAGTCACGAGCCGTCTGACCAGCTATCCATCCTGTAGGCATATCCGAAATCTTGGATGCAGGAACAAGGCTGTCCATGTTCTCATTGAGGTTGATGGAGGTCTTATCTCTGTCGATGGTTACACCTTTCTTCAGTTGAACCACCTTGCCAAAGATATCATTGGAGAGCCATTCGAGTGTCTCCTTAGCACGGGCAGAGCCGGAAACGACATTGCCGACGGTGGTAATAACCTTCTGCATACCGACCTTGCCGTAGTCGGATTCAAGCTGGGGAAGCTCCTGAAAACCGAGAGCAACACTAACCTTATTGCTTCGGGCAGTACCGATAAGACGGTCAATCTTATGGAAATAAAGCGTAGGTAGCTCATCGACGATGATGCTTACAGGAATGTTCTTTCCTTGACCAGTATTGACACGAGTGACCAATCTGTTCAGGATAAGGGCGTTCAATGCGCCAATAATGCTCTCCATTTCAGGGTCATTGGCAATAAGAAGATAGCTTGGATTCGCAGGATCACTGACTTTCAAATCGAAATCATCTCCATCTTTATGAAATATCCAATAAGATTCCTTGGTGGCCAGACGTGAAGTATAGACACGCAGCGTACCAATCATACCTTCCAACTGTTCCATCGCATTATTCTTCATGGCAGTCTGGAAAGGGCCAAGAAGCGGCGCAACCTCAGGGTCTGTTTCTAATACCTCAAAGATTATTTTGTAATCCTGATTGAGGAAAGAGAGGATATGAGGCATGTCACTGTATTTGCCAAGCCAGTAGGCAGGTTCCACCTCCCTGCCTGAATGGTCAAAGACACGGCCTGTTGGCTTCGGTCTGTGTGTTTTGGGTTCTTCCGTCATCTCTGCAATCAAAGGATTACCATCCTTATCGTATGGCACTTTCTTGTAGGACACGAAGAAATAGATACATGCAGCCAAGAAGTTAACAGCTGATGTCTGGAAGAACTGGTCACTGCCGCCACCACCTTCCTTCTTTCCCTTCTGTAGAGATTCAAGCAGTGTTTCAGCCGTTTCACTGGCAGCAGCAAGGTTGCCAATATACTTCTGCTGGATTGGGTTTACACGGCGTGAATACTCCACATCCACAAAGTTGATGATGTTGAATTTGAAATCTCTGCCCGCCTTTTTATTGGCTGCAAGGTTCTTGCGATAATGGTAGTATAGCTTTTGGGCAAGTGTTGGAAACTTGTAATCGTACACTACCATTGCAAAGCCTTTTGCACTATGCTGACGGATAAATGGCTCTATGATGCTGAAGGTCTTACCAGATCCAGGAGTACCGACAACCCAAGTGCCACGGAACGGATTGACAATGTTAACCCATCCTTTGCGGAACTTCGACTTGTAGTAATAGCGCATTGGTATATTCACGCTATACTTATTCTCAATCAGTTCCTGGCACTGCTCGAATGATTCATTCTCAAAGTTGAACCTGTCTTTCAGAAGACCTTCCTTCAAGAACTTCGAGATATTATCAAGTGCAACATGAATTAGAATGGTTCCAAGGATGGTAGCTGCAATGTAGAGCCAGATGTTCAGCGGAATCATGTAGAACCGCATGTCCATTCGATAGCCGAACAGCCAAATGGACAGGATTGTAATACCTACACCACTGACAAGGGGATAGAGCACCTGCCGTCTTGCATCAAACTCCAAATGCTTCTTATTTCTGGTTCCAATACAGGTGATACATATAATCACGAATGTTGCAATCTTACTCCAGATAAGATTACCATCCAGATAGATGAACCACCGCTTGATTCGGTCATGAACATCGCAAACTATGCCGCCCCAGTAGTCAAGTAGTTCCGGGTCAATGGCATACTCGAAAAACTCCAAGAGTAGCGACACATAGATGACCGCGCGAAATATCTTGTAGGCAGTTTGAAGCTCTTTGGTTTCTTCCATTTCTTACTTAAATTGTTGTAAACTCTAATTGTATAAAGTGATGATTGGGCGTACTTTATGTGATTGTTCTTTAGGTGTTTCTTGAAGTGCTCCAGACGCAAGAGAGAACAACCATGCCTTAGCCGATTCCATATCTTTCACCTCCGTTGAAGTCCAATACCAACACTCGTCAGGATCATCAGATATGACATCGCCACCACACTTCTTTATATAGTCGTTTACCGTGTTCTTCGCACCATAAAGCAAACGTATCTCGGCTACTGATGGTATGAAGGCACTCTGTCCATATTGCCACATATCAAAGACTGCTGTTGCAGCTGGAGATGCCCCAGATGAGTACATGGAATGAGTATTCATGTTCCCGTCGAAAGCGGTAATATTGGCCGAAGTATTATGCTTCACGCCGATACTGTCACTGTATGCTTCTGGCGCAATGTCCCAAAGATAAACGGCATAACCTGTTCCCTGAGATTCATTGCTTTGATTGATATGGAACACAACGGCAATAGGTTGTTTTCCCTGACTTTTCATGTCTTCATAGCGCACAACCTTTCCATCTGTACATAGTATGTCGCAGGTCTTCATTGCCGTGTCAGGAAACTCACGGTGTTCGTCGCAACTTGTTATGGCCACCATAATAAAGGCAGCACAGATAGTATGTAATAGCTTCATTTTACTTTGTATTAAGTTTGATTATCTTGTGGGAATTTTGAATCCAAGGGTAACTCCTGTACGGAACAAGTCTTTTCTATCCGGTAACATTAGATCACATTTGGCTTGCCAATACAAACCCCATCCGTTCCTAAGTGCATAATTATGTTCGTAGCCAACATGGATGCCACCCAAGAACTTGTCTGTATTACTACCTGCACTGGCACCGATGCGTAGATTCCCATGATTGTTACGACCTCGCCACACACAAGGCTTGTAGGCTACGCCAACACCCCATGTTCGGTAGTTTTTCCAGAATGATTCAGGACACACATGCCCACAACTTTCGCACTCATCCCATTTGAGATAGCCATTAACGAAGTATTCCCAGGCGTTATGATACTTGGTTTCGTGTTCCCATGCAAGTGTGGCATCAAGGCCACGCTCATAAAGTAGTCCCACGCCAAAGGTAATCCTGTCACTATGTGACTGAGCAAAGGATGAAAGGGAAATAGAACCCAAGATAGCGATAATAGCAAATAACTTCTTCATTGTTTAGTCCTCCTTCAGTAAAATAGCGTTGAACGAATCGGCATAGAGGACATCCTCATAGTCAATGTTGAGCATGATGGTACGTCCACTAATCTGTTTCTCTGAAATCTCGATAGACAGCACCTTGTCATTGGGGAAGGTCATCTTCTTCAGAACAACGACGTTACGATAGCCATACTTAAACGTCTTGCTTTGGTCGAGGACAAAGGCAGGAGTAAGCTCGATAATCTGAGAATTAGTAGCCTTCGACTGCTTTTTGTCTGCCAGTTTGAAACGCATTTCATCAATATCAAAGCGAATGTTCGTCTTGTTCTCCACAGAGAAGTCCAGGAAAAAATATTCTCCAACGGAATAGATATTGTTCAGACGTATCATCATACGATGCTGCTTGGTACTGACATTGCGTATTCGGGCAGTCGAGTTCCAGATGGAACGAGCGTACTTTGCCATATCCTCAGTGCTCATTGATACAGATGGATTGTTATACGCAATTCTCTCTTCCGGCTGGATTTGCTTATCAGTAACAGCTTCCTGAAGTCTGGTTGTATAGAGAAGGGCATATTGAGTTCGGTATCTTTCTGTGACAATGGTGACAATGGCAAGCACTTCACCATCGGCATGTGCGCCCTCCTTGGGCTTCAGTCGGATAGTGTTGTTGATGGGTTGGTCACCAACCACCATGTCGGTACTGATGTCAACGAAACGGATAGGCTCAGAAGCCGTGATGACAGTAGTCACCTGTTCGTTGACTGTAAGTTGTTCCATCTCTTCATACGTCTGCTGTGCCATCAGAGGCATTGCAAACAAAGCACAGATTAGCGATGTGCCGATTTTCTTGAAAGTCTTCATGTTCATTATATTTGAAAATTGTTTTAATCGTTTTTCTTCTCTTTGCCGTTGACCAGATAGACAAACGTGCCATATTTAAGCTTGGCTGAGTTTTTCTTGATGGACTTACTAATGGCATTGCTCGTTTTCTGTACGGCATTTGTGATGGCTTGGTTGCCCCATTGAATGAGGGAGTTTCCAGCTGTTGTTGAACTTGACGTTAGAGCTGAAGAGTTGTTCATGGCTCCACTTGCTACGTCCTTCGTGGTCTCTCGGAAATTACTGCTTGGGACATACAGACCTTCCAATCCATCAGTATCGTAAATAGAAAGGTTGACCTTGATGATGTTATCATTGATAAGTATGCTCTTGATGTTTCCTTTGACACGCTGACTGCCAAAACCGCTCATAAGTGCATAGATGTACGTTCCCTTTGGAACTACAATGTCATTGATTTCAATGTCATCAAGCAGACGAAGCCTTACACGAGAACCATCTACCGCCTTTACATTTTCATCAATAATGGCTTTGATAAGGTTCGGCTCAGGGTCATTTTCAGTAAGGGTGTTGAAGTAATCGGAAGTGACTTTGACCTTCTTCACAACCTCCTGTGCTTCATCATCATCAGAGACACCTTTAACAGCTCTTTCATTCACACTGATTTTACCTTCTACTTTGTCTGAAGGTTGACTGTTGGCAGGTGTGTTATCTACATTGCTATCAGTTGGAGGTGTCATCGCTTGCTGACCTTGTAGTCGTGCCTGTGCAAGCGCACGGTTGAGTTCTTCCATTGCTTCCTGCTCTCGCTGCTGACTACGAGCGAGACGGTCTGCTTCACTCATGCCGCTACCATTCGCGATTTCTTGACCTTTTTGCGCACTCGCTTGTAGTTGTCTCTCAATCTCAGCGAGCTTCGCGGCTTCCTGGGATTCGAGTAGTTGACGCTCCTCGTCTGTGTACTTGGAGTCGTAAGATTCTTTTTCTTCTTCATTGTTTCTGTCTATATTTTCCATTGCAGTTAAGTCATCGATCTTGCCGTATGACTTAACCATACTCTCATATTTGTTGCCAATACCGTCACCCTTCATTTTTGCATCAGGCAATACTGGGTTCAGATATTCTGTAGTAGTAAGGCTATTGTCTGGTATTTCAGCCTTTTCCGTATGGAAGAGGTCAATGACGAAATATCCGACAAAAAGCAAAGGAAAATAGATGATGAGGGGCAGCATATATTTAGGCTGCTTCCAGTTAATCTTCTTCAGAATGTCCATTGTCTTTATTGATTTTAGTTTGTGATTCTTTGAACTCCTTGTTTACACTTACAGGCATGGTGTGGACGGAGCTGATAGCGTGCTTAACTCGCTTATGTCGGTTCCTGACCAACTCTTCTTGTACTTCAGTAGCGGATTTCTGTGACTGATGGGCGTTATATACCTTGCCCATACGAATGAGATTTCCAGCAAAACTGAGAATGATGAAACCAAAGACGATGGCTAAGAAGAGCTTCTTGTGGTCATTGGCAAACTGCTGGACTTTGGCAGCGGCTTTGTCAATCTTTGTTGCTCTGGCAAACTTGCGTCCGGCATCGACCTCTCTTTCATAGCGGTCTCGATACTTCGGGTCATCCTTGTCGGGCATTTTCTCGCCCATAATCATTTTCTTCCAAGACATAGCTGTATGTTGTTAGTAAGACATCTTTGTTTTCTGCTCTATGTCTTTATTCAGCAGGGTACGCCAGTTGGTGATAAGCAATCCATGAGGGTTGTTGTCTGTACGAGGAACACGCTTTATCTGTCCTGCCGTCACCAACTCTCGTGTCAGGATGCTGGAACGACGTTCTATTCTCTGACGACCATAGTAGGTAAACTCCATCTTATCCTTATCAAACTTGATGCTGTCACAGAAGATGCTGAAGACGGCACTCGTACCCATGATATTGGAGTAGAAACCTTTTTCCTTCAAAGTGTTGTACTGTGCCAGACCTGTTTCGTCAATTAGGTACATGGCTTTTTCCATTGTGTATTTGATGTACTTGTCATCAGGGGCAAGCGTGAAGAAGAAATGATGGAACATTTCGATATGGCTCTTGGCTTCCACATCGAGGGTTTCTTCCATCGTACTTCTTTGAACCAGGATAGGAACGTTGCCATCCAACACATACACTTTCTGCTGTGCGTCTGTTACCATCACACGAGCTGTCCAGATACTGGAAATGCTGATGATGATGCATCCCACCAAGAAGAGGGAGCATATTATCATCACCAACTTGATTTTGTTTTCGAGATTCTTGATAACCATAGTTTTACTATTTCGATAATTTATAATACTCTGCTAATCATACCTTGTGTAGATACCTTTGCTTGCTGTGCTACACCTTCACCGAAGTTACGGGTAGAGAATGCCGTATCACCTTCAGGAATCATCCATGCTGCAAGGTCTGGGACAAGGTTCAGACATTTGAGTGCAACGATGCTTGCTGCCATCAGATAACCTGCTGAGAAGAAGGAGTTCTGAAGGTATGCTGCCATTGTCTGCTCACTCTGCGTAATGGCTTCAAGGTTTTCAACCTGAATACAGAGAACAATGTCAAAGAGCAACAGCACATAGAAGCCGACGAAGTATAGACAAGCTCCGTAGAAATGGACAGTGAGATAGCGTATAAGCCATTTCGCCCAAGCTCCTTCCCATTTCGGGAGTAGCGAGAAAGCCCATTGGATAGGCCCGAATATCGTCAGCATACCTAAAAGAATCTGCTGGCAATAGATGGTAGCCCACCAACCGATACGGAAAACTATCAGGGCAATCAACATGATAATCTTATCGATACCTACGACAGCTCCAGCCGTAAGAGACGTGAACCATAGTTTTGAAGCATCCTGTTCCATGTTCGTCACTTCATCGACACCAGCCTGTTCCATTGTACTTTCAATAAGATTGGGGTCAGAAGTACCTGTATGAGCCACATCAGCCTGTGCTTGTAGAGCTGTGTACATAGTATCTCTTGTATAGATGAGTTCCTGGACTTCCGCAAACTTATCCTCAATCTGAGTGGATTCTGCCTCGTAGAGGTCATGCGTATAAGAGCCAATGCAGTTTGGAATGTAGGAAAGGAAGTCCAGAACGCACCAGCTGCTGCTGCTATTTGTCATGCCTGTATCTGCAGGTGGGTACCACCAACATAGGATAATGCTGACAACAAGGGGTTTGAACAGCTTCATGATGTCAAGCGGTTCATGTTTCACCATCATCTTGTAAGCCATTCCTGCTGCTACAATGATGGAGAAGAGTGCTGCAAGAGCCATACACATCTGCAATATCCACCAGAAAGGCCCTTGTGAACCAGTGAAAGTAGCATCACAAAGGAACTCGTTGGTCTGGAAGATAACATCATCAATCTCCTCTTCAAGGATGTTGATGCCAAAGTCTGAAAGGATATTCGTATCTGCCATATTATTCTTGGATAATTATGCCATTAGTATTTGAACCACTATTGGAGTTACCTCCATTATTTCCCCATCCGGCATCCCTCCAACGATTGTGTGCTGCCGTAGCAATAGCTGCACGATGGTCTGGCTTGTTATATGTTGCAGAAAGAAGGTCTGCCGTTTTCGCTTTCTTGTTGAGTTGAACAAGATAGGCTATCAGCGTTTCATTCTGTTTGGTTATGTCCGCATAGATGGCAAGATACTCTTTCTTTCGCTGTGCATTGGGCATATAAGCATCCTGAGTAGCTTTGATGGCACATTGAAAGATATGGTAGTAGTCATTCCATCGGTCTTTGTCATGAATAGAACCGCCAGCACCGACAATACGGTTAATGTTCGTCTGGAAAGCATTTAGCTTGTCTGTTATCTTTGACCCCTCGGCTAACCAGGCAATGTCAATCTGGCGGTCTGCTATATTCAAGGCTTCAATCTCTGCTCGTTTCGTTAATGCCGCCTCTATGGAGTCTGCATCTTCTACCTGTGGATAGGCAGAGACTCCTGCCAATGCGCGATAGGTCAGTTTGTTTTTCGATGCAGCTGAGTTTCGGTAACTGTTGTGAAATGCCCAATAGTACAAATCGGGAGTAAGGCATCCGGCTCCAATCTCCTGAACCGTTATCTGGTTCATCTTGGCTTCATCGTGATTGTAGGTCACATAAGACTGTGCATTTACTTGAATTGTTACTATCAATCCAAGTAAGAATGTCATTGATTTCAAATAGATTATGTATTTTCTCATAAAGTGATGATTTAATATCTGTTCTAAACTAATATCCGAGGTAGCCAGCTCCTTTCCATCTTCCAAAAGCACCTTCGATAATCTCCTGTTTTGTCTTAGCACGATACACCTGACGTTTCCAATATCCTATACGAACCTGGATGTATTTCCATGTGTCGAAGTAGGCTTTGTTCAGATGTTTCTTTATATTGTCGAGGGACTGGTTTATACTACTCAGAACCAAGATTAAGTCAGATGTAGAACAGGCAGCAGCTCCTGTGGCATAGAGAACCAAATCACTCACAGACTTATATAAATTGTCTCCTTCATCAGCAATCTTTGCCAAAGCTCTGGCATTGATGGTGATGATAAGCGTATCGGTACTGACAATGTTTCCTCGCTCCAGACATTTCTTGTTGAAATCTTCAAGCATGTCCTTATAATCACCAATACGGTCACTGACTGTCTCATAAGTGTTATAGACATTGAGACTTGTTCGCAAGGTCTGATATAATATATCTATGACATCAAAGGCACGAGTATATCTGTCGAGCTGGGCATTGATGTCTTTATAGCCGATATTTGCGTCACTTGAATAGTCATGCAGCAGTTTGTTGCTTGCTTCGAGGGTAGAACGGACAAGCAGAAGACTACGCTGTTCCTTATGGTCATAGATATAGGCTTCGACGGATGGTATATCGAAACCGAACTGTGCTCTCGAAATGGTAGGAAACAATGACAAGAGCGTAATAGCTATGATAATTATTCTATTCATCTTCATCGTCGTATTTTCCGTTATAACTATCTGAATGGCTGCTATTGGCAGCATGTCTGAGCCAACGCTTCCTGCATTGCTCTACAAGAGTAAGTCTGCGGCCTTGTTCATCATTGATGTATGGTGCTATAGTCCTCAATATGTCAATGATGGAATGCTTGTAATGCATCATTTTCTCCAACGAAACAAGGTCTGCATATATCTTTGTCAGGCGAGTGTCGATGTCTCGCGCAATCTCCAGACGGTCGCTTGACCAAAGAAGATGATAAGTATCATCCGTATCATCAGCCTCTACAGGATCTGTCTTTGCGTATTCCACAGACGTATCACAGTTGGGATATTCACGGGCAATCTCTGCAATCTTGGCATTTACTTCAGCTGCTTTTTCCGCATCACTCTTCTGAGGATCAAGGTCAAGCACGGCTACAACTTGTGTATCGCTGTAATCAGTAGTAAGTGTCCATGCTATCTGTACGATGGCACGGTGTATCTTGATGCCAAGGAAATATTTCGGGCCACGAGCTATCGAGACTGTTGCCCTGAAGGTGATAACTCCATTGACGTTTGGCATGGTAGCAGTACGGACGAATGTGTTACCCTCCCAGGAACCACTGCCATTCCATGTAAGATTATAAGCTGTCTTATAGTCCTGCATGATGGCTGGTATTCGATAATAGTCATCTGTTTGGGCAGACTCACTGTTGATAGCCTCCTGTTTGGCTTGATTGTACTGAGCCAAAAGGCTTTCCCAATTACTCTTTTCCGATGTAAGAGAGGCTATCTGATTTTTGTTGGCATTATATTGCTGCCTATAGGTGGCGGCATCATTGATACTTGCATTGGCTATCTTCTTGATTAAGTCTGCATTCTGAGCTTCCAATGCAGCTATCTGTGACTGAAGCATGGCAATCTTACTCTCTGCCTCGCTGATTTTCCCATCCAGTTCTGAAGTGTCAAACCCGGATTCAGTGATAGAGGTGGACATGGCACACTGTTTGGTGTGGTTACTGACAGAACCACCACAACTGCTGCACTTGTATTGGGTTGAACCCTCTCCAAGCTTAGCTCCATCATGGCAGGTCACGCTGATAGTGGCAGTCTCACAGCCAGCAATCTTTTGGGCATCGGTTGCCTGATAGTATTTCTTTGAATCTGAACCGATGTAGTAGGTGAAACCTTCCTCATTGTCATTATAGTCAGCCAGACGAGCATTCAGACCAGCCTTGAAAGAAGCCAGATCCATCGTATAGGAGTCAAAGACATCCTCATATTTGATTTCTGTGTTATTCCAAGACTTTGTGACATGAATCTCGTAGGCATAAGCCTTGGCATATTGTCCGCTTCGGCTCTTGCTCAGAATATAGGCACTGCTCCAATAGTTGATATAGTAATAGAAGCCGTCATTGCTGTTGTTAAGCTGTTGGACTCGGCTACGACTCCACCCGGCATGATTCTCTGAGTTCTGCAAGGCGGCTTCTCTTTGGCTGCTGTTTGGATAGAAGTCAGGGTCTCTGGTATCAATGCGATACCAATGATCTCCATAAAGGATGCTGTTATCATCGGTAGGAGGGTAGTAGTCGCATAGATTAACACTTCCTCTATCCACACGATAAATATACCAACGCTGGGTATAATATTGTCCCATTCCCTCACGGGCATAGTCTGTTAACCATGCCGTAGCATTATAATTGGAGAGATTGAATAGGTTTGCTACTGCATCCTGGCCACCAATCAGGTTAAGTAAAGTACCACCTGTATTGGTCGTAATGTTCTCATACAGGTTATATACGTTGTCAGCAATCTCTATGACACTGGCTGTTTTATCCATGATAGTGCCACTAAAGTTACTATTTGCCAGTATTGAGTTGATAAGATTGTTTGCTCCAGCTGTGGCAATGTTAACGCCCATTGCATAGAGGTTGTCAAGGTCTTCCTGAAGACTCTCTTTGCTGAAATTTGAAGGTATATCACCGATATTATCCAGAATGGCTTTCCAATCCACATCACCAAGCTCTGAAAGCTTCAAGATGTCCCTAAGCTGCTCGTTGATTTCAAGAAACGCAATATCTCTGAAGCTCAGACTGCTGTTGGTGACGATAGACTCAAACTGATAGCACAGATTCTTCGTCTCATCACAAACCTTATAGAGGTAGGAACCCCAATACAAGGCATTTTGGGGACTTTTGAGCATCATTCCGGCTACAGTCCAAATCTTCGGCATAATCTTAGCCGAAACCATGTGATAAATACGTCGATAGTAATAGTTCTCCGTGCTGCTTGTCCAAAGTCCGAGGTCTGTCAATGCCTTGCGGTCAAGGAACTTACTCGTGAAGATACCAGCAGCAGCTACCTCTGCAGCCTGATAATGCTCTCGAATTTTGGCTATCTGGTCTGCATAATACATCTCTGTGGCAGCTTCGGTATTGAAGGATGCTACCATCTTGGCTACAGTTTCCTTATCAAAGTTGACACTGTAGTACTGTGCCTTGGCTGTTGCCAGGGCACAGATGATAAGAGAGATTATAAGCAGACATTTTTTCATGTATAACGCTTTTCAATTGGTTTTAAGTTCAATACATGCCCTGCTTGATTTACCTTTTGGGCAAAAGGCAGAGATTTACTGATACCAGAACGATCCCAATCACGGCAATATGCCTCGATTGCTTGCTGATGGTTGCATTTCAGTTCTCGCTTGTAGAGCTTCAAGGCTTCCTTCTCGGCTCTTTCTGTGGTGTAAGTCATGTAGCATTCATGGGGTTCTTCGACTCCAAAGACGGCTCCAACACTTCCACGACGGATGAATACTTCACGGAAGAAACTGCGTCCTTCCTTGTTTTCCAGTCGATTGATGGTGAAAATCTTTTTGCAGTCCACATCGGTCAAACCAAGGATTGCCTTGATTTCATCAAATCTCTCACGGAACTTGCTCTGGTCAAGCAGCATCACGACATCAGAGTTATTGATAATGGCCTCCTTTACGATGGGAGAACCAACAATATCCTGAATTTCCTGTGTTACGACACCGACACTTGCCCAGAACTTACGTGCTGTCTTGTAGAGGTATTTGATGTATTCTGCCATCATAGGGCTGGCAATGGCTTTCCACGCCTCTTCAATGACAAGCACCTTACGGTTCTTCTTGATACGCATTTTCTGGATGAATACATCCATAATAATAAGCGTTACCAAGGGGAAAAGCAGCGGATCATCCTTGATGGAGTCAATCTCAAAGACAATGAATGTCTCATCAAACAGTGTGGAATCCAGGTCTTCATTCAGGGTTTTATCATGATTACCACCTCGATAGAAGTCCTTCATCATATAGCGATAGGTACTGATGTCGATGCCCTGAATCTGGTTTTCCTGACAGATGTCGGGAATACGCTGCACACTGAACTCATAGAAGGAATTGAATGACAGTTCGGTTACAGGAAGTTGTTTCCTGCGACTCTCTATCTCGTCAATCTGTGCCTCGATACGTGCCATACGCTCATTTTCTGTTTCCCTACTATTGACATTCTTGTTTCGGTCATCAATGAGCAACCCTTTCCGTAAGTCTTCACGTTGGGGTGGAGTAAAGCCATTGAAGCCGTTGAAATAGACATCATAGTATTCTGTGATGACTTGCTCAATAAGTCTTTCCTCCGTCTTAGTGACAGTTCCTTGCGTACCTTTCCAAATTAGCATGATAAGGTTCTTCAGGAAGCCAGTCTTCTCCACATTCAACTCTTCTCGCTTAATGCGGAAAGGATTCATGGTGATGGGATGTTCTTCGGTATAGCTGATATACTTACCGCCAACATATTCACATAACCCCTCGTAAGAGTTACCTGTATCGACCATAACAACATCGGTATTCTGCTCCCACATCTGACGGACTACGCTATTCATGTGGAAGGATTTACCGCTACCAGATGGGCCAAGGCAGAAAAAGTTGGAGTTATCCGTAATCTTGTTTTTGCCTTCCTTTCCACTAATGTCAATGGCTACAGGCACACCTTGCCTGTCCGTATAGTAGATTTTGAGAGGTGTGTCCTCACTATGCTGAATATGCTCCTTGTACATCAGACAAGCAGCAGCATCGCTCAAAGTGAGGAAACGGTCATAGTCCTGGTTCATTCCATAACAGTTGCCGGGGAAGGAGTTAACGAACAGCTCCAACTGGTTATAGGCTCGTTTGCTGATATGAATGCCAAGGCGACCAAAAGCATTCTCCAAATGGTTCGTACATTTTTGAATGTCGGCATCCTTGGGAACACCTACAATCAAATTGAAATGGGTATATACAAGCTGTTTGTTCTCTCTGGCTATAACATCCTGAACCTTCTTGATGTCCTCAACAGCAATCAGATTACTTGGATTGGGCATACTGGAATGGCGGTTCTTCTTTTTGTCCAACAATGCCAGTTCACGTTTTTGATTTGGCATGAAGAACATCTGGTTATAGACAACCACGTCTGCTGAAGGGATGCTGTCAACCAAAGACACAAGATCGACAGGCATAGCGACATTATTCACTTCAATATTGGTGAACGGCCTGACAATCGAAGGGATGTTGATGCAGTCCACGTCAACAAGACTATACACCTTGCATCGACGATCGCCCATGGAAATGGTCTCGTCATCGACTTTGAAGTTGGTCATCGACACAATCTTGTCATCGAAGTTCATTGAGAAATAGCGGTCAACATACATTCTGGCTTCTTCACCACCCAAATAGGTAGAATCTACACCGCTGTCCTTCAGGAGATCTTTAACCTTGCGGATTTTTACAAGGAAATCTCTCCATTTCTTGCTGTCAAAGGACAATAGACGGCTCTTTTTGTTCTCCTGAGTGATAATCAGATAGGTCTGGCTGTCTGTATAGGTACGGCCAGTAAAGTATCGGAAATAGCTTTCAGAAAGAAACTCATGATTATCCGATGTCTCATCCTTGAACTGCTTCCTGACAAATACATCCTGCTTGTGGATGGCATAACCTTCTCCAAGCGTCTGTGCAATAGCCGTAAGCAAATGAGTGAACTCATAGTAGCTGTCAATATTGGCTGAGTACTTTTGAACGGGATTCTCAATCTTGATTATAGCCGAATATTCACCAGTTTTCGTATAGAGAACACCAATACCATCTACATCCTCGATGGAGAAGTAGATGTCCTGGAATATCTTCTTGCGCTTACCACCAGTTCCAAAGGCATAGACAGAGATGGCCATGCCTATGAGTATCGCGGTAAATGCTATGATGACATATAGAATCATTCTTATCTCCAAATTAAGGCAGACTCACCCTGTCGAAGGGGCGAGCCTACCGATTACATTTATTCAGATTTCAATACACTTGCTCATTAACTACACTCGATGAAAATTACATTCTTCGTGAACAAGCGTAGATAAACACACCGTGGTCTTCTTTCTTCGTGTGCAGACCTTTCTTCTGTTTGAAGAAGATAAGTCCGGCACCAGTGCAGAGAGAAACAGCAAGAACAATCAAACCAGCAACGAATCCAAAGATGCAGTAGGCAATGATGAAGCCAAGAATGGCACCGCCAACAGCGCAAGCTGCCCATGTGATGTAACTCCCTTGGATACCCATGAACTCCAGAGGCTTCTGAAGTCCCTTGAACATTGGGTAACTGACATATTCGTTGTGTTCTGTTCCTGCTGCCATAGTGTGTATCTACGCTTGAATCTGGTTTAGAGACCGAAGAAGAGAGGCAGAGCCTGTGCAGCTGCAACGAGGAAGATGCAAGCACCGACAACCATCATAATCTTCTTCTTGACGTCCTGCTCCTCGTTGTTCATGGCGATGTACACGGAGATCGCACCGACAACGGCAACTACACCGGCGATGGCATAGCACAGCTTCACTACATAAGGAACATACTTCGCAATCTCCTCCGTGACGGTGGAGAGAGCATTGGTTCCTGCGGTGTAGTCACCAGCTGCGTTCTGCGCAAAGGTTACGGCAGTACCGCAAAGAAGCATCATGGCGAGCATCTTCATGCGATTGGCACTGAAGAGATTCTTAGCAAACTTTTTAATTTTCTTCATTTCTTTCTTACGTTTTACAGATTTTGTTAATTACTATTCACATGATTCTTCTCTCTTGGCCATTTGAGATTTTTCGTTATCCTGTTTATTTGTTATCCTGTTTGTTATCGTGTTCGTTATCCTAAATGATATTATATCCGAAGAAGGCTGGGAATAAGATGAATGCTCCAATCATGAACAGGCAAGCTCCGACGAGCATCATAATGCTCTTAGTGATGTCACCTTCTCCAGTTGTCATCTTGAAATAAATCTGCAATGCACCAATGATGGCAACGATAGCAGCGATGGCATAGGAGAGATAGACCACATACAGCATCATTGTAACTGTATAGTCATGCGCATTCGCCAAAGCATCCGCTCCCCAGCTATAGTCAACACCTCCGCATTTGGCAGATGCTAACATTGGCTGGAAGAGCAGGATGCCAGCCGAACAAAAACCGACAATCTTATGTGTTACACCCAAACCTGTTTTCATACGTTATCCCTTGAATAGAAGATTTTCGGACCACCAGGCTTCTGGTTAAGCAGCATGTTCACCATGACATCAGCCTCAGTTTCACCTGTGCTGTCAACATCCACGTCTTCCATGGAATCCTGCAAACGTTGGCATTCTTCCTCGACACTGGTATGTTCCTTCTTAATCTTTTCCTGGTACTTGTTTGCATCGTCATCATTTTCAATCAAAGTGACGGACAATGGTTCTTCCTGTTCTTCAGTGGTATCACCATTAAGATGGAATCCGTTAGCATCTTCAGTAATGCTAATAGGTTCTTCCTGATTCTGCATCTGACTGACATCAAAGTCTTCCTCTTCTGTCTTGGGAGCATCTTTCTTCGCGTACAAATCTTGCATGATGATTGCGGAATAGTAGATGACATAGATGACTGTCAGAACTAATACGAATATGGCAAATGCACTCATTTTGATACTTGAATTTTTGGTTCGACTTAAAATTTGCGAGTGCAAAGGAACATAGATAAATCTACATAAAATGAAGAAAATTTGAATTACAATCGAATATTAACAGGAGTTTAGTTTTGAGTATAATATTGCAGAAAATATCATACTCGAAAACATGAAAACACAAAAAAAAGGAGCCTCGGTCGAGACTCCTTATATACATGGCAGCACAAACTGGCTATAATTCGGAATTAGGCTGTTTTACCAGATAGTCATTCAAATCGTTATAAGGATTGAATCTGTGCGTTTCATCAATAACAATATCACCAAGAATACCTTTCATAGATTGAAATGTACGCTTGCCGCCATCGTCATTGTCGAGAAATGAGTGTACATATTTATATGATGGAAGCTCACCCAAAGCCTTATCAAGGCAATTGATGGAGTTCAATATCATATAATCACATTGATAGTGCAGGCAAATACGGCTGCTCTTTATGTCGGAGAGCATCATGTATGAAAGGAAATCCATAAAACCTTCGAAAACAATGATATGCTCCTGGATCTCCTCATTACTCTTCCGAATAAGTGTTATATCTTTATGCCCTATACATCCTTTATAATATTGGTTCCTGATTTCGTACCCTCCAATTCTATTACGAAAAGCGATGCCGAAATAGTGCTTGTCGCGAAGGTCATAATGGACTTCACAACAATACACACGGCTTAGATTCACATCAATTTTCCGCTTCATCATATAAGATAATAGCGCTCGATGTGTAAGTGGATAGTACGCAACATTGTGCATCTGCCCGGACTCCTGTCTTTTAGGTGGTGCATCTTTCCGATGATATATAGCGTTAATGAATGAATTGCTTTTAGGTGCAAGTATGGTAAGGGCTTCACTGGTGGTCTTCACATTGTATAGCCCTTTTATTAAGTCGAGGATGTCACCACCTTCTCCTAAACCATAGTCATACCATTCATTTCTACTGGAGTCAACCTTGAAAGAAGGTGAGCTCTCACTACGGATTGGGGAGTTGTACCAATAAATGTTTCCCCTCTGCTTTACTGCCTTGTGTCCTTCCTGTTCAAGAAAGTCCACTAAATTGATGAGCTTGGCCTGTGATATGTTCATAGTTTACATCGTAAGTATGCCAGTACATATATATAAACAGCCAAACTAAACTAAACCGTCCTCATCAGTATCTTCTGGCTGTTTTTCCGATTCCTGTTTCTGTGGAACATACTGGTAAGCCTTATCAGTCTTCAGTATCAGTCCCATCTCAATCAGGTATCGAAGTAAGCTGATGATGGTGTTTCGACCTCGTGAATAACCAATGTTAGAATAGCCATCCATTAGGAGGTTAATCATCTTTGAATAACCCAGTGGAGCATTATCGCCAACAACGCTTTCAATAGCCTCTCGATGCTGCTCTTCCGTTAGTCTGGAGAAGTGCATCTTCTTGTCACGTCTGGCAAGTTCGGCTTTGTAGCCTTCCACATAGTTTGGAAGACCGTTGTTGTCGATACGAAACGCAAAAGGGGCAAATTCCTTGTCTCTAATGAACATGGCTTTCACCTCACTCATATTGCTGTCATCTATATTCTTGGTTATCTGAAGTACAGTTTCTGCCTTGTTATTCAACTCGGAACCTATATGGCCACGAGTATTGTCATCGCCTTTGTTCAAGTGAAGTACTGTGTGAATGTGAAGGTCATAGAAACTTGACCATCGCATCAAATCATTGATAATGTCAAGTGCCTCACTTGGGTTATTGATGTCCCTGAGAAGGTCACGGACACCATCGATGACAACCAAACCATATCGTGAATCACCACGTAATGCTAGGGTGATGATGTCTCGTCTCTGTTCTGGGGTGTACTCGCGCAAGACAAAGAAATCGATGAGTCCGCTTTCCTTGTTCAATGGAAGATTAGCCAGCTTCAGTATTCGCTCTAGAACCTTATGGCAGTGGTACTTGCTCTGTTCCGTATCAATATAAAGAATCTTTTTTTTGTCTTCAGGCAAGTGTGCCTTATATCCAAGAATCTCTTTACCTGATATGGCAGCAGCAACAATAGCAGAAACGTTGAACGTCTTCTTACTCTTTGGCTTGCCGACTGAAGCACTGAAGTTGCCCAGAGTTGCTATTGTTGCCCCTCCACAAGTGATGATTTCTGGAGGAAAAGCATATTCCTCAGTAACCTTCAGCTTAATGTGCTTTAATAATTGTTCAAATGTCTTCTGGTCAATTCTCTGATTGCCTAATGTTGTTATGTCCATCATTTCTTTTTGTTTTTATGATTAAAATTTCCTTTGAACAGATTCTCCATGTGGGTGGCTGCATATTCCTCTATCTCGTCATCAGACATGACTCTGGTTTTGGCAATCCATCTGTTAAGATCATCTCTACGAATAAAAATGGTCTTTCCGTTAGGCTTGTAAATGGGGAGTTCGTGTTTGCTGGTTAATCTATAAACCAGGCTGGGAGAAAGATTAAGATAGTCCGCTGCTTCAGTGACAGTCAGATACTCTTTGAGAATATACATTTTCTTCTCAATGAAAAGCATGTGAGTGGCGAGATCTTTGAGCGTCCCGAATCTTCTTAGGAAGTATTCAAGATTGTTTAGCTTTTCAATCGTTGACTCAATGTCTTCAGATTTTTCGAGAACTTTCTTGGCTGCTTCAAGTCTGTCAAGCAAACTTATAATATGTACATTGTCAAGTTGATTTGCTTGGGGAAAATCATTTGTTTTCATCGTTATTTCTTATTTCATTATATGTTTTATTCTGTAATAGCCAGTCATCAAGCTCACTTCTATCAAAATATATTAGCTTACCTGTAGGTTTGTAGTGAGGTATTTTCCCGAGACTGGTCAGCTTGTACATGTGAGATTCAGTTATGCCCATATATTCACAAGCTTCTGTAACAGTTAATACCGTTTTGACTTCACTGTAAAACCTATCAATATGTTCAATCGTCAAAAGTTTCGGATTGATATAGTCCAATTTCTCTTCAATACAATGAAGACGCTTGGGAATGTCACAGTTAACAAGTTCTGTGAGTCGCTGATTTATGGAAATAATCATTTCCAAAGCATTGTCTGATAATGTTGTCTTACGTCTGCCCATTTCTTTTATTTTATGATGATACAAAAAGAGGTTGCCCTCCGTTACCAATGTAAACCGGTTACGGAGGGCAAAAGTACATCGAAAGTCATTCATGAGAAAGAGAGATAATAGAGACTCTATCTGATTCTCTTGCTCACTCCCTGACATCATCTTTGCAGTTATTTGTCAGTGTTTCTTTTTCTTTGATATTTCTGCCCGATAGGACGTACTGCATCATCAATGATCTTCTCCTGTGCAGACAATTCTAAATCTACAATAGAGTAGAGAGCTGAAGACAAAGACTTCTGGGTCAGAGTGTCTTTGCCTGTGGAGCTGACAATGCAGCGTTGGTGGGCAAGAACGTTCTGCCAGTTGCGGATGATGAGATTGTAGAGGGATAGCTGGTCGAAGAAAAAGGCGACAAGCCGATTGTTGCGAGAATGGAGAGGCATAGACAATTTGCCGTCCAGAAGAGAAAGAAGGTCGCTGGCATAGATGACTTCGCTGAAGATTTGAGCCTCGTTGCAGCAACGAGCAAGAATACTAAGGTCATCATTGTCGAGACAGGAGCATAAATTGAGGTCTGATGCCTCTCTGACTTTTTTACGAGCTACAAAGGTGTTGGATGAAGGTAGCGTAGTATTAAACAGATTAAGCATTTCCCTCAGCTCTGCTTCGCTAACTCCACTTTTGTTGAAGTAGTTCTCAACAAGGTCACGTCGATTGGTTAGTAGTGAATCAAGAATGCGGTAGTTCTTCTGATGTTCATTCTTGCTCCATGCGTCGATGGCATCGTGGAACTCATGGCTATAAACAAAATCATCAGCATAACGCTGATAAAGTTTGCCTTGGTTAACAACTTCGACCTGATAGAGGTCGTAGGCTTCACGGAGCATTTCGAGCAATCCCGAATCTCCACTCTTGGCAGCGGTCAAGTGGCTTGTCCGCGTCAGTCTCTCAAAAAAGAGAGAGGAAAAATTTTTCTTTTCTCATTGTTTTTATATTTATTAAATTGAAAATATAATGTAACGGCTTTCGCCGAACATTGTTATCACTATTTTATGGCGACACATGATTTCTCTCTCATAAATTTCCATTTATTGTCGTTTTAAAGACCCGAATTGAGTAGTCTTTATTACCTTGTTGATGAGGGAGCATACAATCTTGTTATCACCAAGAATTATCCCGTTTTGAGAAGCTATATTTGATTCTGAACTCGCCATAGTTTGCAAAATTATAATATTGAAGTGTAATAACCATATCCATGTTAGTCCATCTTGCTCAACCTATTGGCTGAGCACGATATATTGACTACCTTTGTTTATTTTGGCCTTTTAAATCTCATAGTTGTACTTTAAGGAATCGTGTATAATGATTATTGTACATCGAATTTATAAACACAAAAGGTGGGTAAACAAATATATTTACCCACCTCTGTTATGTAGAATGATTTAATATCAATTTGGTTTATCCATTGTTGTATTTCGAAGCAATTCTTTTTAATTCCACATCGAAAGTCCCAAAGTTTGGCTTTCTCTGCATTGCCACTAAACCTGTAACCAGACTTCCTTTATGAGGAGCATGACCATTGACAGAGAAACATGCAACAGTCTTAACCCAGTAGTCTTTGTTTGTCTTTGAGAATGTAAAATAAATGAAGTAGGAGAGGTGTTGTTGACTCTTCATCCATTCGATGGGTTTCCTGGTTGTTTGGTTTCCAAGGTTGAAGATGCTGAGAAAGTCTTCAACCGTAGTATCAGGACTTATGTAGCCGTGGTCAAGTAGTTCTTGATAAAGCGCACGTACACGACGGGCACCATAGGCAGCATCAAAATATTTGTCTTCATTTGGTGCAGTGAGCATAGTAAAGTCAACTTCGGGATAGAGCTGCATAAGTTTTCCGGCTCTTTTGAATTGCCTTTCGCTGATAGGTAATGTGGAAAGTTTATTAGCCCTGTTGATGCTCCATTGTTCTTCGAAATGTGACCATTTATGTCGCATAGTTAAATGAAGTAGTTCACCAATGGCAAAGGCGATAATCTTCAGCGTGTAGTTGTCTGTGTCGCCCTTTGGTTGATATTCAGCGGTCAAATAGCCTGCACTAACTGCACGGTCAAAAAGGGCAGCAGCTTCCTCATTGGCAAATTCGTCAACCAAGAATCTGAATTTGCCTTTAGACTCTTGATTGATGTTATAGCAGAGATCATGAATAGAATTCATCGCATTGACAACTCCAGTAAGGGCATCAAGAGTATTTTGAGGAAGTGTTTCTTTTCCATCATTTATGTAGTTCTCTAACATTTCTGGAGAACCGAGTGACGCTATCTTCTCAATGATGATTGGGTCAGGATTAAAGTTAATATAGAGCATTATGTCCTCCTTCCACTGCTCGAATTGAAGCAATTCTTCAGCGTAGGATGTTAACTTAGTGTTTCCACCTATGCAGATGTCATATATGAGTTGCTTCGCGAACTTATTGAATTTCACAAAGCTCAAAACTGCTTCTTGTCTTGTTACCATATATATAATGTATAGAGAATTCTACTTACTTATGTCTGGAATCAAGTTGACTGCTGCTTGTTTGTTCTTGTCAAGAACTTTGGCATAAATCTGAGTTGTCGAAAGTTCTCTGTGGCCAAGGAGCTTAGAGACTGTGTAGATGTCGGCTCCGAGGTCGAGCATCATTACAGCGAATGTGTGACGAGCACAGTGGAAAGTTAGGTTCTTAGAGATACCTGCTGCAAGTGCCCATCGTTTTAATTCGAGTGAAGTCCATGCACCATAGGTGAAACCCTCAAACACTCGGTCAACATCATTGCGACGGGTTCCTAAATAGGCTGCTGCCTGGTCTGAAATATCGAGGTATTCCTGACCACCTGTTTTCTTCTGTTTGAAAACAATACGAGTATATTTTCCAAATTTCTGGACTTCACCCCATGTCAATTTCTCGATGTCGCTCTTACGGAGTCCAGTCAGACAAGAGAACAGAAATGTCGCTTTTAGAATGGGATAGTTACATGGAGTTGCAGCCATCTTCTTAACTTCATCGAGGGTCAGGTATTCACGGGCAACCTCTTCCTGCTTAAATCCTTCGACACCTCTGATTGGATTCTTGTCGATAATATGTTCTTCAAATGCCTGATTAAGACATGCACGTAGTTTATTGAAGTACGATACCTTAGAGTTCTGTGACAAACCAACAAATACGTAAGAAACCTTTGGGTCAGTTTTCTTCTGAGCATCTTTCTCTGCTGTGTTCAGATAATCCTTAAATCCCTGAATCCACTCGGCATCAATATCATCAAAGGTAGTTGCTTCATCACAGTAAACTTCCAGATGCTTCAAACAGCTATGCCAGTTTCCCCAATTGCCATTTGAGTCTGGAGTCTTCAAACGGTCTTCACACATCTGACGATAGTAATCAAGGAAACGAACACCGCCTTGTTTGGGTTGTGTGATGTCGAATTTGCCATTGATGATTTCTAATTCACGTCTTGCTCTCATGGCATTGGCTGCTGCAAGAGCCTGACGGTTTTGTTCTCTTTCCTGCGCTGTAGTAGGGACTACCTGATAAAGCTTCAGATATTCCTTATGACGCTTGCCACCAACATTGATGTCAAGGTACAGGCTTGAACTTCCATCTTTAAGCTTCTTTTCGCGAAGCTTAACTTGTCCTCTTTGGACGCTTGCTGATTTCTTCTTTGCCATAGTCATTAATCGTTTTAGAAATTACCACCGACTTTTGTTTCGAGGGACACTTTTTCTGTCCCCGGGGGACAGTTTTTGACCCTTTGCGACTATTTCGGGGGACAACTGGGGGACAAAGTTAAAGAAAAATCTGCAAATAAACAATACCCGAAACAAAAATCTGCAAAGATAAGCACAAACTTTAACACTTGAAAATAAGGGTGTTACGGGCTTATTTTTGCAGATTTTATTATTTTCTTTGTAGTGGCTTCACTTTCCCACGCAGAAATGAGAGAAGATATTGCCAAGGACTTCATCAGTGGTGATGGTATTGCCCGTGATTTCGGAAAGATGGAAGAGGACTTGGCGTAGGTCTTCGCTTATAAGGTCGCCTGAAAGATTTGTGGACAGACCTTCGATCACTCTCTGCAATGCTTTTTGAGACTGGCGTAGCGAATAGTAATGACGGGCGGAAGTGACGAGATAGTCGTTTTCATGTATCTCGGGAATGTTGGCGGCCTGGTATATGGCTTGTTGCAGTTCCTCCAGATTCGTACCGTACTTGGCACTGATGCCAATCTGGCGGAATACGCCTTTGGCTTGAGTGGGAGACTGGGTGTAGGCGTTGTGGTCTATTTTATTCCTGACGATGATAACCTTCTGATTGGTATCAATGGCGTCGATTGCAGTTTGCTCTTCTTCGTCAAAGGTGTCTTGGTCGGTCAGCCAGAGTATGATGGTCGCCTGCTTAAGTTTCTCGAATGTTCGTTCAATTCCAAGTTGTTCAATGGCATCATCTGTGGTTCGGATACCGGCGGTATCAATAAACCTGAACTTGATGCCATTAATAGTCGTAGTGTCCTCAATCACGTCGCGAGTGGTGCCGTGGATGTCGCTGACGATGGCTCTATCTTCGCCTAACAATCTGTTAAGCAACGTGCTCTTGCCAACGTTTGTCTTGCCTATGATGGCAACGGCGACGCCTTCCTTGATGGCCTTGCCACTCTCGAATGATTTGCACAGACTATCAATCTTGTTCTCAATGCTTTCGGCCAAAGCAAGCAATTCTCCCCGCTCAGCAAATTCTAATTCCTCATGGTCGGAGAAGTCAAGCTCGAGTTCAAGCAGAGACGTGATTTTCAACAGCTTGTCACGAAGTATGGCCAAGTCGTTGCTGAAGTGACCTTTGAGCTGGGACATGGCTATTTTATGAGTCGCTTTATTGGTAGACGCAATGAGGTCTGCCACGGCTTCTGCCTGACTAAGGTCCATTTTCCCATTGAGGTAAGCGCGCATAGTGTATTCTCCGGGTGTAGCTTGGCGACAGCCTTTTTCAATAAGCATTCTAAGAATCGTGGCGGCTATGAACGTAGACCCATGGCATGAGATTTCAATAGAATCTTCTCCTGTATAGGAATGGGGTGCATGGAATACACTAACAAGGACTTCATCGACAACCTCGCCGTTGGAGTCTATGATGTTGCCGAAATGTATTGTGTTTGGGCGTGCAGATTTTAGAGGCCTCTTCGAGCTTGATATAAACACCATGTCAGCAATGTCAATCGCTCTGTCACCGCTGATTCTTATGAGTGAGATGGCTCCGCCTGCAGGTGTGGCCAGAGCGCATATAGTATCGTTGTTCATCATCTATATAATAAATATGTATATGTACCTCTAATATATATCCACGCCGATGGTGGTGTTGCTATATTCTATCAGCGTCATACCGTTGTCTCTTGTTTCTCACGTAGGACAATAGTATGACGCTGTTCGTTTTATACGAGATGTCTGTCAGGTCAGACTAGATTCTATCAAGTACTTCTATGATAAGATTGTCGATAGAATTCTTGTAATTAGCATTAGCTTCCTTGGCCACCCTGTTGGCAATTACCATACAGCAAGTCATGGCTTTGTGGCCCATGAGAGCGGAGAGGCCGGCGAGCGCGCTGGATTCCATTTCAAAATTGGTTATACGTAAGTCACCATATACGAAGCTCTCTACCTTCTCGTTCTGATGAGGGTCTGCCAGAGGAATTCTCAATTCACGACCCTGGGGGCCGAAGAAACCGCCACATGCGATGGTGATGCCTCTTACCATATCTTCGCCTGCAATGCGGTCTACCAACTCTTTGTCACCATCAATCACGTAGGGCGCTGAGAGAAGCGGACTCCAATTCATGTGCTTCTTAAATGCCTCCTCAAGTTTGAGGTCGCATACGTCGTTACGTCCGGCATAGAAGTTGAGCAATCCGTCGAAACCGATGCTTTTCACGCTGGCAACAAATGTTCCAACAGGTGTGTATGGCTGGAGACCGCCGCATGTACCAATACGTACAAATGTGAGTTGCTTGAAGGTTTCCTTCTCGTGTCTCGTCTTGAAGTCAATGTTGGCCAAGGCGTCCATCTCATTCACAACGATATCGATGTTGTCACAGCCAATACCTGTGCTTTGTACAGTGATACGTTTTCCTTTATATGTACCTGTGATGGTTTTGAACTCTCTGCTTTCTACTTCACACTCCTTGGTCTCAAAATGAGAGGCAACAAGTGCAACTCTGCCAGGGTCGCCAACGAGAATAATCTTGTCAGCGAGCTGTTCTGGCTTAACGTGCAGATGGAAAATGCTACCATCTGGGTTAATAATTAATTCAGATTCAGCAAAATACTTCATAATAGTTATCTGTTAATAAGTTTGTTCTCAGAGTTTCTTATTCTCTTTTCTGTCTCAGTAATTGTGTTGAGCAGTTGCTCTGTTTCTTGTTCTTTATTGATGATGTCAGTAGATACTTTTGCTTTCTGTCCTTTCGAGAGACTTTCATAATTCAGCCTCATCTTGTCAAGTTCTTCCATCTTTTTGCGATAGAGTGCCTTTTGTCCGTTGAACATCAGGAATTGCTGGCGGTTTGCTTTGCTCCTGAAGTTATCCAGGCGATGATAGACCAGCTTGTCATTGATGACAAAGGAGAAATACTCGTCGCTTGACTTGGCTGCTTGGCGTTCCAGCAGATTGGCCTTCTTTTGCAGCCCTTCTGCGCGGTTACCAAATTTCCATGTGTCGGCGATGCTTTGGATATTGGCATACTTCTTGAGCTCATCTTCCGTCAAGTCATCCTCCTCAAAACTTTTGCGGAGAGTAGGTGGGATGAAAGTATAGATACACACCTTGCCCTCTGGCTGGTTGCGGTCGCTTACCAACCATCCTATATTGTCATACTCGTCTATGGCAAGGAAGTAGTCATTGGCTGTGGAATTGAAGGGGAAACCATAATTCTGGGGCTCATAGAACTTGCCACTGTCGCTGTCGAATGTAGTTGTGAAGATATCGTAACCGCCAACACTGTTGGCTCCCTTTGCCGAGAAGAATAGAGTGATACCGTCAGACAAGACAAACGGATAATTGATTTGATGGAAGGCAGAGTCGATGCCTTCTACCTTGGTGCGTTTACCCCATTTCTCGCCAAGCCAGTCCAAGCGATAGAGCTTATTCCCTCTGACAGTGTCTTCTTCCGCATAATAGGCTTGGTCTCCAAATTCATTGATATAGACCGACATCATTACTGATGTTTTCTTGGCCTTGTTGAAGAATTTGTTGTAAGACATGATTTCGCCAGACTCCTTATTGAGAGGAATCTTTGTCAGAAACGAGTCTCTGTCTACCACCAGACTGTCAATAAACATGATTTTTGCGGTTGATGGCAACATGGATGCGTATAGCTTCTCTTCGGGAGATGGCTCTGTCGACACCTTGACAGCCGGCCGTTTAACTCTGCGATGCTTTTGGGCTTGTGTTGATACACAAGCGGAGATGAGTATCATCAATATAATCAGTTTCTTCATAATGGTTATACTATTTCATAAACACAAGATAAACTGCACAGATAATGAGCAGAAAAGCAAGAATGTGGTTCCAGTGCAAGTTCTGGCCTTGGAAGAGGATGTTGGCTATAATGGCAAACACGACCAGACTGACGCATTCTTGAATCACCTTGAGCTGTACGAGCGAGAATGGGCCTCCATTGCCATCATAACCTATGCGATTGGCTGGAACCTGACAGCAGTATTCCAAGAATGCGATAGACCACGAGAAGACGATAACCCCAATTAGGGGCCAGTCGCGTGAGAGGCCGGTTTCCTGTATTTTCAGATGGCCGTACCAAGCCAATGTCATAAATACGTTGCTCAGTATAAGTAGAATGATGGTGTACAACCCGTTCATTATCTTTTCTTTACTTGTTGTCGTTAGACATGTTGATTAGGCGCTCAGCCATGTTCTTGGCAGCGCGACGCCCGTCGCCCATTGCCAGAATTACGGTAGCGCCACCTCTTACTATATCGCCGCCGGCATACAGTTCTGGACGACTGCTCTGCATCTGTTCGTTCACGACGATGGTATTCTTTCGCCCCAGTTCCAAGCCGGGTATCGACTTGGGTACAAGTGGGTTGGGCGATACGCCCACAGCAACAATTACCTGGTCACATTCTATTGTCAGTGTTTCCCCAGTAGCTATAGGGCTTCTTCTTCCGCTTGCGTCGGGTTCGCCCAGCTTCATGATATCGAGTACGGCAGCCTTCACTCGTCCTTCTTCATCAGCCAGATATTCTTTGGGATTATGGAGTGTAAGGAAGTTGATGCCTTCCTCTTTGGCATGCTTTACTTCTTCCAGACGGGCAGGCATCTCTGTCTCCGACCTGCGGTAGGCGAGGGTGACATCTGCTCCCAAGCGCTTTGCCGTGCGACAAGAGTCCATTGCCGTGTTTCCACCGCCTACAACCAGCACCTTCTTGCCGATATTGATGGGTGTGTCTGTCCGTTCATTGGCGGCATCCATCAGATTTACTCGGGTCAGATACTCGTTGGATGACATAATATTGATGTAGTTTTCGCCAGGGATGTTCATGAAGTTGGGTAATCCTGCGCCTGAAGCGACGAATATTCCCTTGAATCCCTGTTCTTCGAGCTGCTCTACTGTTATGGTCTTGCCTACAATACAGTCGGTTTGGAACTCCACGCCCATCTTGCGGAGATTGTCTATCTCAACATCGACAATCTTATTGGGCAAACGGAATTCGGGAATACCATACTTCAGCACACCGCCAATTTCGTGAAGTGCCTCGAATACATGTACGTGAAAGCCGTGCTTGGCCATTTCGCCAGCGAAACTCAGACCGGCAGGACCCGAACCGACAACCGCTACTTTGATGCCGTTCTTAGGTGCCATATCCGGCAGTGCGATACTATTGCTTTCACGTTCATAATCGGCGGCGAAACGCTCAAGATAACCTATGGCCACAGCCGGTTCGTTCATCTTGAGATGGATACATTTGCTTTCACACTGTTTCTCCTGGGGGCATACGCGGCCACATACGGCGGGCAGAGCCGAGGTTTGTTTCAGCACCTTGGCTGCAGCGAGGAATTCGCCGCGCTCTATATTCTTGATGAATGAGGGGATGTTGATACTTACAGGACAACCTTCCACGCATCCAGGCTTGGCACAGTCCAGACAGCGTTGAGCCTCAACGAGAGCCATCTCTTTGGTGAGGCCTTTGTTGACCTCTTCCAGTCGTGTTGTGGCGCGATAGGTGGCATC
This sequence comes from Prevotella sp. P5-64, assembly GCF_002251285.1. Lineage (NCBI taxonomy): Bacteria > Pseudomonadati > Bacteroidota > Bacteroidia > Bacteroidales > Prevotellaceae > Prevotella > Prevotella sp. P5-64. The sequence goes on along the minus strand of NZ_NPJK01000035.1, from coordinate 118,398 downwards.
CAGTTCGGGCATTACCACACGGGCAATCGTTTTGCGCTCTTTGGCACTCTTCGCCTTTCTCAGTTCTTCACGCCATGCAGCGTTGCGGTCTGTGAGGTCGCATGCTTCGGCAGTATTGTTACACTTGCAGCTATTGTTGTCATCACAGCTCTCTTTCTCTTCAGCTACGGGAATAGTTGCGTGTTCGGCATAGTGTTCCATCTCCACGCGTTCAACGGCCTTGAAAGTACCCATACGCTTGAACATTTCATCCCAATCTACAAGGTTGCCGTTAAACTCAGGGCCGTCGATACATACAAACTTCGTCTTTCCGCCAATAGTCAGTCGGCATGCTCCACACATGCCGGTTCCGTCTACCATAATCGTGTTCAGAGAGACGTCGTTAGGGATATTGTACTTTTGTGCCATCAAGGAACAGAACTTCATCATGATGGGAGGTCCGATGGCAAGCACCTTGTCGACATGCTCGCGCTTGATGACCTTTTCCATACCTGCGGTGACCACACCTTTTTCGCCCCACGAACCATCGTCGGTCATGATGATGACCTCGTCTGAGTATTGGGCGACTTCGTCCACCATTATCACCAGTTCCTTTGTGCGACCGGCCAGTACCGATACTACTCGGTTACCGGCTTTTTTCAGCGCAGTAAGAATCGGTAATATTGCGGCTATTCCAATGCCGCCTCCAGCACAAAGCACGGTTCCGTAGTTCTCGATTTTTGATGGAGTTCCCAACGGGCCTACTACGTCTTCTATATATGCCCCTGGTTCCAATCGGCACAATTTGGTAGAAGAGAGACCTACTTCCTGTACTACCAGAGTAAGGGTTCCTTTGTCGGCATCAGACATGGCGATAGTATAGGGTACGCGTTCGCTGTTCTTGTCGACGCGGATGATGATGAAGTTGCCGGCTTTGCAGCTTCTTGCTATAAGCGGCGCTTCTATTTCAAGGCAGAATACTCTCTCTGAATATTGTTTTTTGGAAATAAGTTTGAACATGGTGGAATGATGATTTCTTGTTGTTAACAAGTGGGGAAGGGCTATTTGCCCTTACCCCATATATAATAAGGTGGAATTAGAAATTCTTGTCGTCGAGCATCTCGAAGCCGCAGTAGGGTACCAGTACACGAGGAACGCGGATGCCTTCAGGTGTCTGGTTGTTCTCAATGATAGCGGCTACAATACGTGGAAGAGCCAGGGCCGAGCCATTGAGTGTGTGGCAGATTTCTATCTTCTTAGTGTCATTGCGACGGAAACGGCAGTGCAGGCGGTTGGCCTGATAACTCTCAAAGTTGGATACTGACGAAACCTCAAGCCAACGCTTTTGTGCAGCGCTCCATACTTCGAAGTCATAGCAGATGGCAGAGGTGAAACTCATGTCGCCGCCGCACAGACGCAGAATATGATAGGGGAGCTCCAGCTTCTTCAGCAGACCCTCTACATGGTCGAGCATTTCGTTCAGACTTTGGTATGAATGTTCGGGAGTGTCGATGCGTACAATTTCAACCTTGTCAAACTGGTGGAGACGGTTGAGACCTCTCACGTCCTTGCCATAGCTTCCTGCTTCACGACGGAAACAGGCTGAATAGGCGCAGCGCTTGATGGGCAGGTCCTTCTCGTCCAGTATCTCGTCTCTGAAAATGTTGGTAACAGGAACTTCAGCAGTAGGGATGAGATAGAGATTGTCCAGATTGGCGTGATACATCTGGCCTTCCTTGTCGGGCAGCTGGCCGGTGCCATATCCGCTGGCTTCGTTCACTACGTAGGGAGGCTGTATCTCCAGATAACCGCTCTTGCGGGCCTCGTCGAGGAAGAAAGCCTCGAGAGCGCGCTGGAAACGTGCCATCTTGCCGATATAGAGAGGGAAACCGGCGCCGGTAATCTTGACGCCGAGGTCAAAATCAACCAGATTATATTTCTTGAGCAAATCCCAGTGGCAAGGAGCGTCTTCGGGAAGTTCGGGCATGGGGCCTCCTTCTTTGACTACCACGTTGTCAGCGGCATCCTTGCCTTCGGGCACGTCGTCGTTGGGTATGTTAGGGATGGTGAGCAGTATGTCTGTCATATCCTGCTGTGCCTTTGCCATAATCTCTTGCAGAGCCTTGTCGGTACATTTGAGCTCGGCAACTTGTTCCTTGGTCGAATAGGCCTCGTCCTTCTTGCCGTCTTTCATCAACTGGCCTATCTGCTTGGACAGCAGGTTCTGTTGTTGCTTGTTGTTGTCTAATTTCTGCTGGGTTTCACGACGTAGCTTGTCGTACTCCAGTACCTTCTCGATGGCTTCACGAGCACCTTTGAAGTGTTTCTTTTCCAACCCGCGCACCACGCGCTCGGTTTCTTCACTGATAAGTTTTAATGTAAGCATAACTTATACTTTATTATAATATGTATATTTACGCAGCAAAGTTAGTAATAATAATTGAAACGAACAAATAATCGTGACTCTCTTTATCTTGAAAAGAAATAAGCTGACAGAACGTCGTTCTATCAGCTTATTCCGATTGTTTGTCATTATTGTTACTTGATTATCTCAAGTTCTTTGAATGCTTTCTTCAATATCTGAACACCGCGCTCAACCTGTTCTTGGGTGTGAGATGCCATAAGGGCAAATCTTACCAGCGTATCCTGTGGTGCGCAGGCTGGTGGGATAACGGGGTTGATGAACACACCGTTGTCAAAGGCCAGCTTGGTAACCATAAAGGTCTTCTCGATGTCTCTTACATAGAGAGGTATGATAGGACTTTCGGTATCTCCGATTTCAAAGCCTTCTTCCTTGAAACGCTTCAGAGCATAGTTGGTCACATCCCAAAGGTGCTCCAGACGCGAGGGCTCCTCCTGAAGGATGTGCAGAGCCTCGAGAGCAGCAGCGGTAGCAGCGGGAGTGTCGCTGGCACTGAAGATATAAGTACGGCAGCTGTGGCGCAGGAAGTTGATGGTGTCTGCATCGCCGGCAATGAAGCCGCCAATCGATGCAAGGCTCTTCGAGAATGTGCCCATGATGAGGTCTACCTCGTCGGTCAGACCGAAGTGGTCGCAGACTCCGCGTCCCTGCTTGCCGAATACGCCAAGGCCGTGTGCCTCGTCTACCATGAGCGAACAGTTGTATTTATGCTTGAGTTCTACGATTTCGGGCAGCTTGGCCAAATCACCTTCCATAGAGAAAACGCCATCGACTACGATGAGCTTGATGGCCTCTTTGGGCAGTTTCTGAAGCACGCGCTCCAGATCTTCCATGTCGTTGTGCTTGTAGTGGAGCTGAGTGGCAAATGACAGACGGCGGCCGTCAACGATACTTGCGTGGTCGCGGTCGTCACAGATAATATAATCTCCACGGCCTACCACCATTGCGATAACGCCAGCGTTGACTGAGAAACCTGTGGCAAAGCATAGAGCGTCGTCTTTATGTTCAAACTCGGCGAGTTCTTTTTCTAATTGTACGTGAATGTCAAGAGTACCATTCAGAAAACGGCTACCGGCGCATCCGGATCCGTATTTATCAAGCGCTTTGTGGGCGGCCTCGATAACTCTCTCGTCACCGGTAAGACCTGTATAGGCGTTTGAGCCAAACATCAATACCTTGTGGCCGTCCATTTCTACTTCTGGACCCTGTTTGCTGGTTATTGCACGGAAATATGGATACACTCCTGCAGCCATATACTTCTGTGGCTCTCGGTAATTCTTATACCTTTCTTGTAATTGTCCCATTTTAAACTCTCGTTATTAGTCAAATTTTGTGCAAAGGTACAAAAAAAACTTATAAAAGAGCGAAATGTGATAAGAAATAACTCTTTTTGATAAAAATAATACCGTTTGTGAAGAAATATGGAAAGCTTTTTTGTACTTTTGCAGTTAAAGATTCATTTATGAAGTTGAAAGTATTATTCATAATGAACCCTATTTCGGGTACTACGAGTAAGGATGGCATTGCGCCGTTAATCGACAAATATATAGACAGCAGCAAGTTTGATTGTCAGATTCGCGTTACCGAGTATGCGGGTCATGCCGAGCAACTGGCAAGGCAGGCTGTTGCTGATGGGGTTGATGTCTGCGTGGCTGTTGGTGGCGATGGGACTGTCAATGAGGTAGGTCGCGCCATTGTTCATTCCCATACGGCTTTGGGCATTATCCCCTGTGGCTCGGGCAATGGTCTTGCGCGCCACCTGATGATACCTATCAATATCCGGAAGGCGCTCGAGATAATCAATCTGTGCCAGATACGACCTCTCGACTATGGTGTCATCAATGGCTATCCCTTCTTCTGTACTTGTGGAATGGGTTTCGACGCTTGTGTCAGTCACAAGTTTGCCGAAGCTGGCAAGCGTGGTCCCATCACTTATGTCCAGAAGGTTCTGGAGGAAGGACTGAAGTACCAGCCGGAGACTTACGAGATTTGTGATGAGAACGGGACCGCTACTTATAAGGCTTTCCTGGTCTCTTGTGCCAATGCGTCGCAGTATGGCAACAATTGCTACATTGCGCCACAGGCATCCATGAGTGACGGACTGATGGATGTAATCATCATGGAGCCATTCGACCTGCTCGAAGCGCCGCAGATAAGCATTGACATGTTCAATAAGACGCTCGACCAGAGCTCCAAAATCAAGACATTCAGAACCAAACATCTGCATATACACCGCTCCAAGCCCGGGATGATACATTTCGACGGCGACCCTGTCATGACCGACGCCGACGTTGAGGTTACGCTGCAGGAGAAGGGCATCAATATCGTCGTGAACCCTTATGCCGACCGAAGCAAGCGCAAGCCTAATGCCTTCCAGAGCGCCGCAGCGCAGATATTCAATGAGATAAATATCGTGCGTGACGACTTGTCGAAGCAGGGACGCCATGTGCTGGCGCTCAGCAAAGTGCTGCAACGCAAATTGAATATCTGACAGATGTTTTTATAGGTAAAACTCTTCTGTCAGTGCTTTATACCAAGCAGAACGGTCACCTCCCTCCATGAGGACGTGACACTTCTCCAGATAGGAGTCGGTCTGATATTTGCCAAACGTAACCAACATGCGTTTGGCAGTTTTTTTCTCTGTCGTCTTGATTAGTGTTTTCTTGTGGATGAAGAACCCTGCGATGCTGCTTTCCTGCAGGAAGACGGCCGACTGGTCGGTGGGGATGATTATCGATAGCAATCCGTTGGGGGCAAGTAGTCTATAGGCATGCCGGAAGAGGTCTTGGGGAAGCAGCGAGTCGGTGTGGCGTGCCATGGAGCGCTGCTCGTCGGGGCATTTCAGTGACTCTGAAAAGAAGGGAGGGTTGCACACGATGCTGTCATATTGTTGTGGTGGTTCAAATGATGACACATCGCTGTGATATACATTGATTCTCGAGGCAAAACGACTGTCAGCGACATTGCCCCGAGCCTGCTGGCAAGCCTTGGGGTCGATGTCGATACAGTCGATATGCGCGCCGTCAAAGCGCTGGGCCATGATCAGGGCGATGAGGCCTGTGCCTGTGCCGATATCCAATATCCTGTCGCCGCCATCGGCCCAACTGCCCAAGAGCACGCCATCGGTGCCAACTTTCATGGCGCACATGTCGTGCTTGACCACAAACTGCTTGAATGTAAAACAATCCTTCATAAGTGTTGCAGTAATCTCCTTAGTTACAAAGGTAATCATTTTCTCTGTAACCGACAACGTTTCGACCGATATCATTGCAGCAAAATCATTGTAAATCGTACTTGCCGCCACGATGTTCCTTGATAATAATCTACTTGTGGCAAGTTATATGAAGAGCGAAGCGGCGAAATTGTCCGCGATGGCTTTTAATATGATTTTGAAGCGCGATTTGGTGATTTCATGACTTGAAACCATCATTGCAAACTGCGATTTGCAGAATTCGCGCTTTGCAATCTGCGCAAAGCCGTATCGTGGGCAGATGAGGGTTAAAGTTGGCATCGCCAACGCGCCTGTCATTCACAAGATCGTGACTTGTGGAGAGGCGCGCGTCTCTTATACCTATTTATATTTGTATACAGAGAGTGGGGTGGGGGCTTGCAGATAAACGATGCAAACCTATTTTCTCTTGAACACAATCTGCTTGGGCAGCTTCACCCACTTGCGGTTGCGTGCCACCTTCAGCGCGCTTCCCTTGAGCTGCTTCAGGATGCAGATGCCGTCCTTGCCGATGACCAGCTCTGCCTTCAGGTCTTCGCTTCCATAGTCATTGACCATGTCGAGCTGGGCTGCGGTGTCGCTGTGGTTGGTTCTGGCGTCTGTAATGAGCCATTTGCGGCCGTCTTTGTAGTCGCCCAGAAAGCCCGGCATGACACCGTATATTTCCTGGTTGGGCACGACCACGTTGTTTTGGTAAAAATCTATTACCAGGTATATCCCCAACTCTTCGTTGACAAACTTTCCGCTGAAGTTCTTGGTTGACTGCGCAATAGAGTTTAGCGCTGCCAAAAGCAATATAATGATGGTGTATGTTTTTTTCATTTCGTTACTTCCAAAGATGGTTTTTGCTCTTTTCAGGGGCAAAGTTAGCAATTCCAAATCAAGAAACGTGCCTATATTTGAAGATTTTAACACATAAATTTCTTATTCTGCGATTTTTAGATTACCTTTGCGTCGTATTATAAATAGTTATGAAGAGAACATTATTGTTTCCGGAATATATATTTGAGTCGAGTTGGGAGGTTTGCAATAAGGTTGGCGGTATCTACACAGTGCTCTCGTCGCGTGCCCTCACACTACAGAAAGAACTCGGTGACAATCTCATTTTTATAGGTCCTGATTTTGGAGAGGAAACACCCTATTTTACAGAAGACAAGCGGCTTTACATCGATTGGGTTAATCAGGAGAAAGAATTAGCTTTACGCGTGGGTAGATGGAATGTACCCGGCAATCCTATAGCAATCTTAGTTGACTTCAAACCATTCTTCGCTCAGAAGAATGATATATACACTTGGTTGTGGGAACACTATCAGGTGGATAGTCTGCATGCCTATGGCGATTACGACGAAGCCTCGATGTTCTCCTATGCTGCCGGCCGAGTGGTAGAGAGCTTCTATCGTTACTACATCAATGGCAACCGTCGCGTGGTATATCATGGCAATGAGTGGATGAATGGTCTCGGTCTGCTGTACGTCAAGAGCAAGGTGCCCGAGATAGCCACTATATTCACCACCCATGCCACAAGTATAGGTCGAAGCATCGCCGGCAACAACAAGCCGCTCTATCAGTATCTCGACGCTTACAATGGCAATCAGATGGCTGATGAACTCAATATGCAGTCCAAACATTCCATCGAATTGCGTACTGCCCACAACGTTGACTGCTTCACTACTGTGAGCGACATTACCGCTCTGGAGTGCAAGGAGTTGTTGGACAAGCCCGTAGATGTGGTTCTGCCCAATGGATTTGAAAACGACTTTGTGCCCAAGGGCGCTGCGTTTACCCGCAAGAGGAAGTTGGCAAGAGCCAAGCTCCTGAACATAGCCAACGCGCTGATGGGTACCAGACTGGACGACGACACCGTAATCGTGTCGACAAGCGGTCGTTATGAGTTCCGCAACAAGGGCATCGATGTCTTCATCGACTCTCTCAACCGTCTGCGCCACAATGACAGACTCAACCGCAATGTGCTCGCCTTCATCGAAGTGCCGGGCTGGGTAGGCATGGGCCGTCAGGACTTGCAGGAACGCCTCGCGCTGATGGAACAAGGCAAGACTTTTGATACGCCCCTCGACAATCCGAGAGTCACCCATTGGCTGCACAATGCCAATGACGACAAGGTGCTCGGCATGATGAACTATCTCGACATGCACAACTGTCTCGATGACAAGGTCAAAGTGATATTCATCCCTTGTTATCTTACTGGCGACGACGGAATCGTCGATATGCCATACTATGACGTAGTGCTCGGCAATGACCTCTGTGTCTATCCCTCATACTACGAGCCTTGGGGCTATACCCCGCTTGAGGCCATCGCTTTCCATGTGCCTTGTATCACTACCGATTTGGCAGGCTTTGGACTGTGGGCCAACCAGGTAAAGGGGGCAGACAGCGAACTCAGAGATGGCGTCAAGGTGGTGCATCGTACCGACTATAATTATAATAATGTGGCCGACGAGCTTTGTGAGACCATTAGAGAGTTTGCAGCCATGTCGCCCGACGAGGTAAAGACATGCCGCGATGCGGCAGTGCGCCTCTCCAAGAAGGCATTGTGGAGCAAATTCATCGCCTACTACAAGGAAGCCTACGACATCGCACTCTCCAAGTCTGCAAAGAGATAATATATATTAATAAGGTAATACTAATAAATTACATATATGAAGATAAAGTCAGATTATGTCAACGAGCCGAAATGGAAGGAGTTGACAATCAAATCAAGATTGCCAGAAAAATTAAAATGTCTGGATGAGCTCGCTCACAACATGTGGTGGGGCTGGAACTACGAAGCACGTAACATGTTTAAGTGTCTCGATGAAAAGCTCTATGAGGAAGTTGGACACAACCCAGTGCTTCTTCTGGAGAGATTAAGCTATGATCGCAAGGTCGAAATCGTGAACGATACAAAGCTGATGAAGAAAATCAAGGATGTATATGCGAAGTTTACGACCTATATGAACGTCAAGCCCGATGCCAGTCGTCCTTCTGTAGCTTATTTCTGTATGGAATATGGTCTCAACCAGGTGCTCAAGATTTACTCCGGTGGTCTCGGTATGCTGGCTGGTGACTACCTCAAGGAGGCTTCTGACAGTAATGTAGACCTCTGTGCCGTAGGTTTCCTCTATCGCTTCGGCTACTTCACTCAGAGTCTGAGTATGGACGGCCAGCAGATTGCCAAATACGACGCCCAGAACTTCAATTCTCTTCCTATTGAGCGTGTTCTGGACAAGGATGGCAACCCTGTTGTGGTAGACGTACCCTATATGAACTATCAGGTACATGCTTATGTTTGGCAGGTAAACGTTGGCCGTATCAAGCTCTATCTGCTCGATACCGACAATGATATGAACTCTGAGTTTGACCGTCCTATCACCCATTCACTGTATGGCGGCGACTGGGAGAACCGTCTGAAGCAGGAAATCCTGCTGGGTATTGGTGGTATCCTTACTCTGAAGAAGCTCGGAATTACCAAGGACATCTATCACTGCAATGAGGGCCACGCTGCCCTGTGCAACCTGCAGCGTCTCTGCGACTATGTTGACAATGGCCTTACCTTCAACCAGGCTATGGAGCTGGTTAAGGCTTCTTCACTCTATACCGTTCACACTCCTGTGCCTGCCGGTCACGACTACTTCGATGAGTCTCTGTTTGGCAAGTACATGGGCGGCTATCCTTCACGTCTCGGCATCAGTTGGGATGAGTTTATCGGCATGGGTCGTCAGAATCCAGATGACCACAGTGAGCGTTTCTGTATGTCAACATTCGCTTGCAACACCTGCCAGGGTATCAATGGCGTGAGCAAACTCCATGGTTGGGTTAGCCAGCAGATGTTCCAGCCCTTGTGGAAGGGATATTTTGCAGAGGAAAACTCAGTGGGCTATGTTACCAATGGCGTTCACTTCCCATCATGGACAGCGACAGAGTGGCGTAAGGTATATGACAAGTATTTCGACGAGTCGTTCATGAGCGACCAGAGCAATGAGTCTATCTGGCATGGTATCTACAACGTTCCAGACGATGAAATCTGGGAGACCCGTATGGCTCTCAAGAAGAAGCTCATTAGCTATATCCGTGAGAAGTTTACCCAGACATGGCTCCGCAACCAGGGCGACCCTGCTCGCGTGGTATCACTGCTGGAGCGCATCAACCCCAACGCGTTGATGATAGGCTTCTGCCGTCGTTTTGCTACTTACAAGCGCGCCCACCTGCTCTTCACCGACCTGGATCGCCTCAGCAAGATTGTTAACGACCCCGAGCATCCAGTGCTCTTCTTCTTCTCTGGTAAGGCTCACCCCGCTGACGGCGCCGGACAGGGACTTATCAAGAAGATCTTTGAAATCAGCCAGCGTCCAGAGTTCCTCGGTAAGATTATCTTCCTCGAGGACTACGATATGCAGCTTGCCCGTCGCTTGGTATCTGGTGTCGATATCTGGATGAATACTCCTACCCGTCCTCTCGAGGCGTCCGGCACATCTGGTGAGAAGGCCGAGATGAACGGTGTGGTTAACCTCTCTGTTCTTGATGGTTGGTGGGTTGAAGGCTATCGTGAGGGTGCCGGTTGGGCTCTCCCCGAGAAGCGTACCTATCAGAACCAGGGTTATCAGGACCAGCTCGACGCAGCTACAATCTATGGTCTGCTCGAGAATGAGATTATTCCTCTCTACTATAAGAAGTCTAAGAAGGGCTATAGTGAGGGTTGGATTAAGGTAATCAAGAACTCTATCGCCACTATCGCTCCCCACTACACCATGAAGCGTCAGTTGGATGACTACTACACTAAGTTCTACAACGCCCAGGCTGCACGCTACCACAAGCTGGCTGCCGACAACAATCGTCTGGCTAAGGACCTGGCTCAGTGGAAGGAAACCGTTGCCGAGCGTTGGGATAGTATCAACGTTGTGTCTAAGGAGACAACTCTCCTTGATAATGGCGGCGAGACCGGAGTAAGCTACAAGCTGAGATATGTCATCGACGAGCAGGGTCTTGTGGATGCTGTTGGTCTGGAGCTTGTTTCGCTCAACAACGAACTTACTCCTGATGGTCGCCAGGTTTACAGCGTTCATCCGTTTGAGGTAGTTGGCCACGAGGGCAATAACTATATCTTCGAGGTAAATGTTGAACCCGATGTTGCTGGTGCCTTCCGTACTTGTGTTCGTATGTATCCCAAGAATGCTGAGCTGCCCCATCGTCAGGACTTCTGCTATGTGAAGTGGCTTGACTAACATTATTAAATTTATATATGGAGAGGGTGGTTGTTTGAGCAACCATCCTCTTTTTTTGTCCACATCTGGCATTTTTATTTGTAATAGATTGTGTGATTAACATAAATGATGTATTTTTGCAGATGAGATAGGTCTTTGGAATGCGGCCTGTCAGAATAATATATAGTATAGATATGACCACCGATTACCAGATAAGAGTTACGCCGCAAGTCGCGGCAAGCGAGCAGAGTATATTACAGTTTTTGGCAGACGAAAAGGGCGTCGATGTGACGAAGGTTACGACCACGCGCATTGTCAAACGGTCGATAGATGCCCGTCAACGTAATATATTCATCAACCTCACGGTCAGAGTCTACATCAATGAGTTTCCTTCCGGTGACTTCCAACGCACCGTCTATCCCCAGGTAGATGAAAAGCCTCAGGTGCTCGTGATAGGAGAGGGCCCCGGCGGCTTGTTTGCTGCTTTGCGACTGATAGAACTTGGGTATAAGCCGATTGTGCTTGAGCGTGGAAAGAATGTCCATGACCGTAAGCGTGATATGGCACTCATTGCCAAAATCCAAAAGGTGGATGAAGAGTCCAACTATTGTTTTGGCGAAGGCGGAGCTGGCGCTTACTCGGATGGCAAGTTGTTTACACGCAGCAAGAAGCGTGGCAATGTCGACAAGATACTTAATGTATTCTGTCAGCACGGTGCCTCCACATCCATTCTGGTTGACGCCCACCCTCATATAGGTACAGACAAGTTGCCCCGAGTTATAGAAAACATGCGCAACACTATCCTTGGATGTGGCGGTCAGGTGCATTTCCAGACCAAAATGACCAGCCTCATCACCAAGGGTGATACCGTGGTCGGTGTAGAAGCGGTAGATCTGAATACAGGTGAGCAACGTTGCTGGAATGGTCCTGTCATTCTTGCCACGGGTCATAGTGCTCGCGACGTTTATCGTTATCTTTATCGTGACAATATTGAGATTGAGGCCAAAGGCATTGCCGTCGGTGTAAGACTCGAGCATCCCGCCATGCTTATAGACCAGATACAATATCACAGTAAGCAAGGTCGCGGCAAATACCTTCCTGCTGCAGAGTATAGTATGGTCACTCAGGTTGACGGAAGGGGCGTTTATAGCTTTTGCATGTGTCCCGGCGGTTTTGTAATACCCGCTGCAACAGGACCCGAGCAAATCGTTGTCAATGGTATGAGCCCCGCCAACCGTGGAACCAAGTGGAGCAATTCGGGTATGGTTGTCGAGTTGCGTCCCGAGGATATCGATGCAGACAATCCATTGGCCGTTATGCACTACCAGGAGGAAGTTGAGAAGATGTGTTGGCAACAAGGAAACCGTCAGCAGACAGCTCCAGCCCAGCGAATGGCTGACTTCGTGAACAACAGATTGAGCTATGACCTACCCGCAAGCAGCTATGCGCCCGGATTGATTTCGAGCCCATTGCATTTCTGGATGCCCAAGCCGATTGCATCACGCCTTCAGGAAGGTTTCAAGACCTTTGGTCGCCAGGCTCATGGTTTTCTTACCAATGAAGCGGTGCTCATAGCTATGGAAACACGTACCAGCTCGCCGGTGAGAATACTTCGCAACCGGGAAACGCTTATGCATGTGAGACTCCAGGGCCTTTTCCCTTGTGGAGAAGGAGCTGGGTATGCAGGCGGAATTGTGTCTGCCGGCGTAGATGGTGAGCGTTGTGCCGAGCAGTGTGCTGCTTATCTGCAACAAATCTAATTCAGTCAGGCTTGAGATATAGCGTAGATTTCTATCGTAACAATCCGCTGTTCGTGATAGCGGTTATGTTCATTTTAGGCATAGCTTTGGGCGATATTCTTATGTTGCCGTTTGCAGTTTATGCCGTCCTCCTGATTTCCGCTATAGCTATCGGCAGCTGGTTCATGCGCTTCCCGATTGTTTCAAGTCTGAGTGTCCATGTCGGCGCCATCATCGCTGGAGCCTGGCTTGTCACCATCGCGAAAGAGTACAACAAGGCCATTCCCGTCGGGCGACATTATTATGAGGCTGTTGTCGTCAGCCAACCCGTCATTACCGACAAGTCTTTCAAGTGCGACTTGTGGATTGTCAATACTCCAGAGCCTATCAAGGTGAAGGCCACGCTGTTGCGCGATGCCCAACTCTATGGCGATACGCTTAGGCCTGGCGACGGACTTGTCGTCAGCACCGCCTTGAAAGCCGTAGCCGATGTAGACTTCAGTGACGGACATTTCGATTATCAGCGCTGGCTGCGTGTCAATCACTATGATGCGACCGCTTATGTATGGCAAGACTGGCAACGTGAGCAAATCAAAATAAGCAATTTGCCAACCATGGAGAAAATACGCATGCGTGCAACGATGTGGCGTGGCAACTTGCAGGAGAATTACAGGCGTCTGGGTCTTGAAGACAGGACATTGGCACTCATTAGCGCGATGACTATTGGCGACAAGAGTCTCCTTGATGACCAAATGCGTGACGAATACTCCATTTCCGGTGCAAGTCACATCCTGGCTTTGAGCGGTTTGCATCTGATGGTGTTGTTTGTGATAGTCAATTACATTATGAATGGCATCGCCAAGTGTCTGATTGGTTACACCGGAGGCAAAGGAAGACTCACTATCAAATTCATTAAGGCTCTTTTATTGTTTGGGTTGATATGGGGATTTACTATCCTTGTCGGACTTTCGCCCAGCATTACGAGAGCCGCGACCATGATTAGCCTGTATGCAGTTGTCGATTTAGACAACAGACCACATCAGCCATTCAATACATTGGCGTTTACAGCCCTGGTAATCCTTCTCTTCAATCCCTTATCCTTGTGGGATGTTGGATTTCAGTTGTCTTTCATGGCCGTTTTGGGTATCTTCTTCTTTCAACCCAAGCGCCGACTCAACTGGTTTCTGTCACTGTTGTGGCTCTCCTTGTCAGCCCAGCTGGCGGTGGCACCATTGCTGTTATACCATTTCGGCCGGTTGTCCTGTTATTTCCTTCTCGCCAACATTGTGGTGGTGCCTTGCGCGTACATTATAGTTTATTCCGCATTTGCCGTATTGCTCCTTACCCCTGTCGCCATAATCCAACGGTGGATGGTGGCCATTCTCACATCTGCCGCCCATACCATGGACAGCAGCGTGAGGGGAATTGCCATGCTGCCCGGCGCTTCTATCGAAAATATTCATTTTGATGGCGTTCAGGTCGTTGCTCTTTATGTGTTAATCATTTGTGTGTATCGCATATTTTGTCTAACTTTGCATTCCAAATGATGAGTCGATATTTTATTTATCTTAGTTTTGACGGAACCGCCTATCATGGTTGGCAGATACAGCCCAATGGAATATCTGTCCAGCAGGTTCTTCAAGAACGATTGTCCACACTGTTGAGAGGCACCATCGAGGTGGTGGGTGCCGGTCGCACCGACGCTGGTGTCCATGCCCATTTGATGGTTGCACATTTTGATTATGACGGCGAGCTCGATGGAGCCCAATTGGCTTATAAGTTGAACCGGATGATGCCACGCGACATAGCCATACACGACGTGAGGAAAGTCGCAGACGATTTGCATGCACGTTTCTCTGCCGTCAAGCGCACCTATCATTATTATATACATACCCATCGCAATCCTTTCCATCGTTTTTATTCCTTGGAGATGCCTTATCAGCTTGATTTCGAAGCTATGAATGAGGCAGCCCGGCTGCTGCTCGATGTCAAGGACTTCGGCTCCTTCTGCAAGGCAGGCGCTGATGTCAAGACCACGTTGTGCGACCTGACCAAGGCCGAATGGATTAAGATGGAGGAGCCTGGCTGCTGGTATTTCGAGATTAGCGCCAACCGTTTCTTGCGTAATATGGTGCGTGCCGTGGTTGGCACATTGGTCGAGGTAGGACGTGGCCGTATGACTCTGGATGAGTTCCGTGCGGTTGTAGCTTCCGGTAGCCGTAAAAATGCGGGCGAGAGCATGCCTGCTCATGCCCTTTTCCTCTGGGATATAGTTTATTAAATATATAAGTGATGGTCTGGTTAAGTCTTGCTTTCCTTTCAGCGCTGCTGTTAGGTTTTTATGACACATGTAAGAAGAAATCTCTCGATGGCAATGCTGTCATCCCCGTTCTTTTCCTTAACACCCTGTTTTCTTCTGTTATCTTCTTGCCCTTTATTCTTCTGTCCGCAAACTCCCATCTGTTAGAGGGGAGTATGTTTTACGTACAGTCCCAGGGTTGGGAGGTACACAAGTATATCCTGCTCAAGAGTTGTATCGTCCTGTCGTCATGGACGCTTGGCTATTTTGCCATGAAGCATCTGCCGCTTACCATCGTTGGCCCCATCAATGCCACACGCCCCGTGATGACGTTGATAGGTGCGCTGCTACTCTTTGGCGAGCGACTCAATGTGTGGCAATGGGTGGGTGTGGTCTTTGCCATCATCTCTTTCTTTATGCTGAGCCGCAGCAGCAAGAAGGAAGGCATCGACTTCAAGCACAACATCTGGATAATCTTTCTTGTCGGAGCAGCACTGTTGGGTGCCGCCAGCGGACTGTACGACAAGTATCTTATGGCACCTGCCGATAATGGCGGCCTCGCGCTTAACAGCATGACTGTCCAGAGCTGGTACAATCTCTACCAGATGGCCATGATGGGTATCGTCCTTCTCATCTGGTGGTGGAAGCGGGGGAAGACCGAGCGCTTCAGATGGAGTTGGTACATCGTGTTCATCTCCGTATTTCTCTGCGCCGCCGACTTTGTCTATTTCTATGCCTTGAGCCTTCCTGCCGCCATGATTTCCATCGTCTCCATGGTACGCCGCAGTTCGGTTATCGTCAGTTTCATGTGTGGAGCCTTGCTTTTCCATGAGAAGAACCTGAAGTCTAAAGCCATAGATTTGCTGTTGGTGCTTGTGGGCATGGTCTTTTTGTGGATAGGAGGTCATTAAAAAATCAAAAAAACGTGCATCCACTTTGCCTTTTGCCATATTTCTTGTAACTTTGTACATAAATAACCACATTATTATGTCACGAAACATATTCAAAGGCTTGGGTATTGCCCTGATAACTCCCTTTACACAAGACGGTGAAGTAGATTATGCTGCGTTACAGCGCCTGATACGATATCAATTGGATAACGGTGCCGATTTTTTCTGTATTCTTGCAACCACTGGAGAGGCACCTTGTCTCTCTCGTGATGAAAAAGACAAGATAACGGAGGTCGTTAAAGAGATTACAAATGGCAGAGTGCCTATCCTTAAATATTGTGGTGGCAACAATACTCGTGAAGTTGTTGCCGAAATACAGGAAACCGACTGGTCTGGAATTGATGGTATTCTCAGTATCTGCCCGTATTACAACAAGCCCTCACAAGAGGGGCTTTACCAGCATTTCAAGGCAATAAGCCAGGCAAGCCCTCTACCCATCGTTTTGTATAACGTGCCAGGACGTACCGGCGTCAACATGAAGCCTGAGACTATCGTGCGCTTGGCGCGAGAGTGCCACAACATCGTGGGAGTCAAGGAGGCGAGCGGCTCGCTTGAGCAGGTGGATGAAATCATCAAGAACAAACCAGATGGCTTTGAGGTC
Organism: Prevotella sp. P5-64; assembly: GCF_002251285.1. NCBI lineage: Bacteria > Pseudomonadati > Bacteroidota > Bacteroidia > Bacteroidales > Prevotellaceae > Prevotella > Prevotella sp. P5-64. The sequence goes on along the minus strand of NZ_NPJK01000035.1, from coordinate 101,981 downwards.
ATCAGCGGCGACGATGCACTTACGTTCTCTATGGTTGCAAGTGGCGCCATCGGAGTCATCTCTGTGATAGGCAATGCACTGCCCAAGGAGTTCTCGCGTATGATTAGACTTGAGTTCAAGGGCGAATACGACCCCGCCAGAACCATCCACCACCGTTTTACCGAACTTTACAAACTGCTCTTTGTTGATGGCAACCCTGCTGGAGTCAAGGCTCTGCTCAACGACATGGGATATATCGAAAATGTATTGCGTCTGCCTTTGGTCCCCACTACCATTGCGACCAAGGAGAAGATGGCCAACATTCTCAAGGAGCTTCGCATATAGGACGAGACTTCATTATAAGGAAAGAGGGATATGCTGTCGGCATATCCCTCTTTCGTATCTCTATTTGGCTTATACTTCAGTAAGTTCACCAGCTATAGAGTGAGCCATCAGCTCTCTGATTTTCTCGGAGTCATCGTATCTCCCTTGCAGATACATCAACTTGGTGGCGGCAGCCTCTACGGTGCTGTCTCTGCCAGAGATGATGCCCGCCTGGAGCAGTTGCCGTCCCGTATCATACCTTCCCATTTCCACCTTGCCCGATATACATTGGCTAATGTTGACCACCACCACGCCGCGATTGCTCGCCTCGCGCAGTTCATTGACAATCCATGGGTAGTGAGGTGCATTTCCGCTGCCATAACTGCGCATGATGATACCCCGGAGTTCGGGAGCCTCAAGCACGTGCTTCACTATATTCTCGTCTATACCCGGGAAGAGGGAGAAGATGATGACATTGCGGTCCATCTCCTTGTGCACGATAAGCGGTTTGCTGTAGTCGGGGGTAAGGATGTGATGGGTGTGGAAGGTGAAATCGACTCCCGCATCGCAGAGGTGCGGGTAGTTGAACGAGTCAAAAGCGTTGAACCCGTCGGCATTCTGCTTGGTGGCACGGTTGCCTCGCAGCAGATGGCCGTTGAAGTAGATACACACCTCGGGCACCATCGGGGTGCCGTCTTGACGATAGGTCGACGCCAGTTCTATACTCGTCAGGATATTCTCCTTGCCGTCGGTGCGCAACTGGCCTAATGGCAGCTGGCTTCCGGTTAGGATTACCGGTTTGGTGAGGTTCTCTAAGAGGAAAGATAGGGCCGAAGCGGTGTAGGCCATGGTGTCTGTACCATGCAGGATGACAAAGCCGTCATACATATCATACTGTTCACCGATGATAGAGACCAGCTTTATCCATGAGTCAGTGCTCATGTCGCTCGAATCTATTGGCGGATTGAACTGATAGATGTCTATATCAGTCTTGATATATTGGAATTCCGGCAAATGCTCTTTAAGATGCTTAAAATCCAATGGCTCCAGGGCGCCGGTAGCGGGGTTTACACCCATTCCAATGGTGCCACCGGTGTAAATGAGCAGTACTTTTCCTTTTTTTCTCATCATTAAGAATGTAAAGATGATTTGTCAAAATCATATATTCCATGCAAATTTACATTTTTTTTGGTTCTTGCACAAAAAAAATCAGTACATTTGCAACCAAAATAACATATTAATTGATTTATTGTATGAAACAATTTATGGATGCCGATTTCCTTCTCGACACGGAGACGGCCAAACATCTTTACCATGACCACGCTGCCAAGATGCCAATTATCGATTATCATTGTCATCTTGACCCTAAAATGGTGGCCGACAATCATCAGTTTTCAAGCATTACCGAATTGTGGCTTGGAGAGGACCATTACAAGTGGCGCGCTATGCGTACCAATGGCATTGATGAAAAATATATTACCGGTGATGCTTCCGATTGGGAGAAGTTTGAGAAATGGGCTGATACCATTTCCTACTGCTACCGCAATCCGTTGTATCACTGGACTCACCTTGAACTTCGTTCGGGTTTTGGCATAGACAAGGTGCTCAGCCCAGCCACTGCGCGCGAAATCTATGACGAATGTAATGAGAAACTCAAACTCCCCGAGTTTTCGGCACGCGGACTGATGTCCCGCTTTAATGTTGAGTGCGTCTGCACAACCGACGACCCCATAGATGACCTGACTTATCACAAGCAAGTCAAGGAAAGCGGCTTCCAGATTCACATGCTGCCCGCCTGGCGCCCCGACAAGGCCATGAATATTGACAAGGCGGGCTTTGCCGATTATGTGCAGACTCTGGGTGAAAAGGCCGGCGTGAACATCGTCCACTTCAAGGATATGGTTGATGCCCTCCAGAAGCGTCATGACTATTTCAACGCCTGCGGATGCCGTCTTTCCGACCACGGCATTGATGAGTTCTACGACGAGCCATACACCGCGTCACAGATTGAGACCATCTTCTCCAAGGCCATGCGTGGCATGAGCCTGTCGGCATTGGAGATTCGCCAGTTCAAGCATTGTTTCCTTACCCTTAGTGCTGAAATGGACGCTGCCGACGACTGGACACAGCAGTTCCATTATGGCCCTATCCGCAACAACAATACGCGTATGTTCAACGCCATAGGCCCAGATACGGGATTCGACTCCATCGGTGAGTTCAATACCGCTACGGCTATGTCTCATTTCTTTGACCATCTCAATAGCGAGGGCAAACTTACCCGCACCATCATCTACACCCTCAACCCCTGCGCCAATGAGATGATAGCCGCGATGATAGGCAACTTCCAGGATGGCAGCGAGCCGGGCAAGATGCAGTTTGGTGCTGGCTGGTGGTTCAACGACCAGCTCGACGGAATGACCCGCCAGATGAACGCCTTGTCCAACCTGGGTCTCCTGTCAAGGTTTGTGGGCATGCTGACCGACTCTCGCTCGTTCCTGAGCTATCCCCGTCATGAGTACTTCCGTCGTCTGCTGTGCAATCTATTAGGTACAGACGTGGAGCGAGGACTTATACCCAATGACGAGGAACCCTTGGCACGCATGGTGGAGGACATCTCCTACAACAATGCGCGCAGATATTTCAGATTCTATTGATACCGTCCAGACCGAAGATAAACAGAGAGGGCTTGCAGCATCATGTTGCAAGCCCTTTTTATCTTTTGGCATGGCGGCATTGTCATTTGCCCTGTTCTTGATAGTAGATGACGGCAGCGAGAGTCGGGATGTGCGTTTGCTGCATATCATGGTCTTGTTGTGAGAGCAACGCAATATATATCAGTAAAAACCAAAAACATCCGAGGTCTCATTAAAGATAATTCCGTGGTTTGATTTATGGCTTTCACACTTTGATACCGTCTTTTCACGCCATGATTTTGTGGTTTCGCGCTTTGCAATCAACTTGTATCTTATCTCCAACTGAAATGGCGCCTCTGCGCGGTCAGGGGCGTTGGTTGGGGTAGAGGTGGTGGTCGCCATAGAACGGGCGGTTGTTGTCATACCACGCCTGTTGTACATCGACCTGGATGGAAAACGACGGACTGAAGTTGTATTTGGCACCTATACCGATGACATTGGCACCGGGAGTGGCAAAGCCATAACCCGTACGCATGGAGAAGGGTAGGGCGCTGTAGCCCCAATAGCCATATCCGGGCATACCATAACGATTGAAGAAGGAGTTATAGTTGTTGGCTATCGAGAGCTGGCCATAGGCATAGAGTTCCCACTTCTCATTGATTTTATAACCCAGAATGCCATAGAGACCGACATCACGGTAGGCGTCGCCGCCCCAAGTGGTGTTGTTGAAGTAAATGCCGGCTGCACCCCATAACTTGCCGTCGCGCGTAAGGGGCGCGAGATAGGCGGCATTGATGTTCTGGCCGAAGCCGCCACGATGAGGGGCGTGTTTGCCCAGTGTGGCAAAGGCGCTGAAGTCGAGCGCGAGGTTGAGCCCCTCGTGCATGCCGCCGACGTAGGTATCGACATTGGGCTCGGGATTGGCAAACTTGGTATCCAGAAGCCGTGGCTCGCCATTGTAGATGCGTGGCGCCTGTCCTATATAATATAAGGTGTCGCCGGGAAGCAACCATTCGTTGCGCATATTGTCTGCACTGTGGAGCGGACCACGTGCTATACGCTGTGCAAATATGGCGTGGCTTATGCTGAAGAGCCATATTAAAAGCATAATTCGTTTCATAACGGCAAAATTAATAGTTTCGGATAACTTATCGGCAACTTCGAGGCAAAAAAAGTTGTTTTTGTTTGCCTTGTTAACCTAATTTATGTTACCTTTGTAAATTATAGAGCTTTTATTAATCACTAATATAACGATAGAAATGGGTTTTTTGAAGTCATTATTAGGCTTGGGTGGTGAAGATGCTACCGCCAAGAACGACGATAACAAGAGTAAGGAATTTGACGTGCTCAAATACGACGGCGTGCGCGCCCTCCGTATGGGTCAGAACGATTATGCGGTAAAGTGCTTTGAACATGCGCTCCAGATACATGATGACCTTGAGACCTGTGACTATCTCTCCCAGGCCTATCTGCGACTCGGCGACCTCGAGAATTCCTACCAGTATCTCGGTCGTCTCGCCGAAGCCCAGCCCGACAATGAGCAGATATGGCTGCGTATGGCCAATGTGGCCTATATGCGTGAAGACTACGACGCCCAGCAACAGATGAGCAACAAGGCTTTGGAAGTTAATCCTGAAAGTGCCGAAGCCCATTACTTGTTGGCCCAATCGTATGTAGGACAGGGCAACCCCATACTGGCAATAGCCATGCTTACCAAGGCAATAGCCATCAACGAGGCTTTCCTCAGTGCCAATCTGCTGCGTGGAGAGACCCTCCTGAAGATGGGCGACCTCGCCGGCGCCGAGGCTGATGTGAAATTGCTCATGGAAAAGGTGCCGGAAAACGAGGATGCGCTGCTTCTGGCTGCCAGAGTGGCCAAGGCCAAGGATGACCTCGATGGCGCTTTGGCTTACTATGATCGCGTGATTGACGCCAATCCTTTCAGCGCCGCTGCCATGAAGGAGCGCGGAGCGGTGAAGTATGCCAAGGGCGACAAGGAAGGTGCCGAGGCTGACGCCCGTGCTGCGCTGGAGCTGGAACCCGAACAGGTGGCCGATGTCAATGGCGACTATACCGCTCGCGGTACCGAGGACATACAGCGCAAGGTCGAAGAAGCCTATCGCAACAGCAATCCATTCGGTGTATAAGCCAGTAGACTCAGTGAACGTGCCCACCAGGTAAACCGGGATGATGGCCCTGCCGACGAACGGACGCAGTGCACTCGCCGGGTGCCCGGAACGGAGGACGGCTGCGACAGCGATGACCGCGAAGGTGATGGCCAGCGTGGCGACAATTGCAGATAATTGAAAAAAAACTATCGAAATGTTTGCATGGTTCACTGGAAAGTTATACTTTTGTATCGTAAACGCAATAATAACGATAATATGATAGCAATGAACGCATACTTTTATGGCTTTTACTTTTACTTTGCAAGCAATTGTGAAGCGGGAAGTTGCGTATAAAATCAACTTAGGATATTAACATAACAGTAATCCCGCTTCAAGCCTATTGGAGCGGGATTTTTGCATAAATAAAAGATACGAATGAAGAGAGTAGCAATACAGGGAGTAATCGGGTCGTTTCATGATATAGCGGCACATCAGTATTTCGAAGGAGAACAGTTGCAAATCATCTGCTGCTCAACCTTCGAACAGATATTCGAAAATATCAGACGTGACCCCACCGTGATTGGCTTTCTCGCCATTGAGAACACGATAGCCGGCTCGTTGCTGCATAATTATGAACTGCTGCGCTCGTCGGGTACTACCATCGTGGGCGAACACCGTCTGCACATCCAGCATGCCATCTGCTGTCTGCCCGACAACGACTGGACCAGCGTGACCGAGGTCCACTCGCACCCCGTGGCGCTGATGCAGTGCCGCAACTTTCTCTCCAATCATCCCGGTATCAAGGCTGTGGAAGGCGAGGACACCGCTGGGAGTGCCGAATACATCAGCCGTAACCGCTGCAAGGGTTGGGCGGCCATCTGCCATGCCGATGCCGCCAGGCTCTATGGCATGAAGGTGCTGGAAGACCATATCGAGGACAACAAGCACAACTTTACCCGCTTCCTGGTGGTATGCCATCCCAACAAGGCCGATTTCATGAGGCAGATAGAGCATACCAACAAGTCGAGCCTCGTATTCTCGTTGCCCCACGAGGAAGGCAGTCTGTCCAAGGTGCTTACCATTCTCTCCTTCTACGACATCAACTTGACCAAGATACAGTCTCTGCCCATCATCGGGCATGAGTGGGAATATCTCTTCTATGTCGATGTGACCTTCGACAATCTCACGCGTTACCGCCAGTCGATAGACGCCATTATACCACTGACTAAAGAACTACAAATAATCGGAGAATATGAACAACATTAAACCAGCCAGCCGCCTGGACGCGGTACAGGAATATTACTTCAGTCGGAAACTCAAGGAAGTGGCACGACTCAATGCTGAAGGACAGGATATCATAAGTCTTGCTATAGGCAGTCCGGACCAGCCGCCTTCGCCCCAGACCATCGACAAACTCTGCGAGGTGGCTCACGACCCGTCGGCCCACGGCTACCAGCCCACGATGGGTACGATGGAACTGAGGAAGGCTATGGCAGACTTCTACCACAGATGGTACGGCGTGGAGGTAGACGCCGCCAGTGAGGTGCAGCCCCTGATAGGCAGTAAGGAAGGTATACTGCATATCACTCTCGCCTTTGTCAATCCTGGCGATGAGGTGCTGGTGCCTAATCCAGGCTATCCTACCTATACCTCGCTCAGCAAGATACTCGGTGCCAAGGTGGTCAACTACAATCTGGACGAAGACAATGGCTGGCAGCCCGATTTCGAAGAACTGGAGCACAGAGACCTGTCGCGCGTGAAACTGATGTGGACCAATTATCCCAACATGCCCACCGGCGGCGATGCCCGCATGGAAACGTACCGCAAGCTGGTCGACTTTGCCCGCCGCCATGACATCGTAGTGGTCAACGACAATCCCTACTCGTTCATCCTCAACGAGCATCCCCTGTCTCTGCTCCAAGTGGAAGGCGCCAAGGACTGTTGTATAGAGCTCAACTCGATGTCGAAGGGCTACAACATGCCAGGATGGCGTGTGGGAATGTGTGTGTCAAACCCACTGTTCATCAGTTGGATACTGAAAATCAAGAGCAATATAGACAGCGGTACCTTCCGCGGACTGCAACTTGCTGCGGCGGAGGCCCTGACAACCAATACCGAAGAGTGGCACAGAGAATATAATATCAACGTGTATCGCCGTCGCCGCGAAATAGCCGAGCGCATCATGCAGGCTTTGGGCTGCACTTATGATGACAGTCAGGTGGGTATGTTTCTTTGGGGAAAAATCGCTGACAAGTATGCCAATGCCGAGCAACTCACCGAAAGGGTGCTGCACGAGGCCCGGGTCTTCATTACCCCAGGCTTCATATTTGGCAGCAATGGCGAACGCTATGTGAGAATTTCGCTCTGCGCCCAGGACGATAAGATGCAGGAAGCGCTGAGACGCATCGGCGGTCTGGCATGGTGATGATAAATAACGATAAAACAACACATTAAAATACGAATATTATGGAATTGGATCTTCTCCCTCTTAATCTGCCGAGCGATAACGAACGCCCGTTGGTCATAGCCGGTCCTTGTTCGGCTGAAAGTGAAGAACAGGTAATGGAAACAGCCCGACAGCTGGCTGCTAAAGGATGTCATAACTTCCGCGCCGGTGTGTGGAAACCCCGAACCAAGCCAGGTGGTTTTGAAGGTAAAGGTGAAGAGGCGTTGCCCTGGTTGCAACGTGTCAAGAAAGAGACCGGCATGCTCGTATCTACCGAAGTGGCAAAGCCCGAGCATGTGGAACTCTGTCTGAAATATGGCATAGACATCCTGTGGGTAGGCGCACGCACAGCAGCCAATCCCTTTGCCATGCAGGACTTGGCAGACGCACTCAAAGGAGTGGATGTGCCCGTGTTTGTCAAGAACCCCGTCAACCCTGACCTGGAACTCTGGATTGGCGCCATGGAGCGTATCAATCAGGCAGGCATCAAGCGTATGGCTGCCATTCATCGCGGCTTCTCCAGCTTTGATAAAAAGATTTACCGAAACCTGCCTATGTGGCAGATACCTATGGAGTTGCATCGTCGCATCCCCACGCTTCCCATCATCTGTGACCCCAGCCACATCGGCGGTCGTCGCGAACTGATTGCCCCCTTGTGCCAACAGGCTATGGACCTGGGCTTTGATGGTCTGCTGGTCGAAAGTCACTGCTCTCCTGATGAAGCATGGAGCGATGCCAAGCAACAAGTGACGCCAGAAGTATTGGATTATATATTAAGTTTATTGATAGTGAGAGACGAACATGTAACCACCGAAGGCATAACGCTCTTGCGCAAGCAGGTGGATGAACTGGACAACGAGTTAATGAACCTTCTGTCGAAGCGAATGCGTGTATGCCGCGAGATAGGTCAGTACAAAAAGGAGCACAACATGACTGTATTCCAGGCCAACCGCTATTCGGAAATTTTGGACAAGCGTGGCGCGCAAGGTGCGCTGCTGGGTATGTCGCCAGAGTTTATCGCGCAGGTTTTTGAACACGTACACGAAGAGAGTGTGCGCCAACAGGTAGAAATCATCAACCACTAAAACGGCAAGAAAGAGAATTACAGCATCTATGAAGATATTGATTATGGGAGCAGGGAAGATGGGGAGTTTCTTCATCGACCTGCTCAGCTTTGAGCACGAGGTTGCGGTATATGAGAAGGACGCCAAACGCATGCGGTTTACCTATAACTGCCAGCGGTTTACGTCTCTTGATGAAATAAAAGGTTTCGCCCCAGAACTGGTTATCAATGCGGTGACGGTGAAGTATACCATACCTGCATTCAGAGAGGTCATTCCATATCTGCCGGAAGACTGCATCCTGAGCGATATCAGCTCGGTCAAGACTGGGTTGAAGGAATTCTATGAGAGTACGCATCACCGCTATGTGTCTACCCACCCGATGTTTGGTCCGACCTTTGCCAATCTGAACCAACTGTCGGAAGAGAATGCCATCATCATCAGCGAAGGCGACTATATGGGACGTATCTTCTATAAAGACATCTATGCTCGGTTGGGACTGAACATCTATGAATACACCTTTGAAGAACATGACAAGACAGTGGCATATTCTCTGAGTATACCTTTCGTCAGTACGTTTGTGTTTGCGGCGGTCATGAAGCATCAAGACGCTCCCGGCACCACGTTCAAGCGGCATATGCGCATCGCCAAAGGCGTGTTAAGCGAGGACGACTACCTGCTCCAGGAAATTCTGTTCAATCCCTACACCCATGACCAGGTGTCGCAAATACGCAGCGAGTTGAAGGAACTGCTCGAAATCATTGACAATCGTGATGCGGATGGGATGAAGGACTATCTCACCAAAATCAGGAAGAATGTAAAGGACTAAAAGACACGGGAGGGGTATGTGTAGTCTGCTGGCTCTGCTGATGGGCATTTTCACGATGGTCGAACTGAATTGCGAAAATCTCTTTGATTGTCGTCATGACAGTTTGAAGGAAGATACTGAGTATCTGCCTACGAGTTATCGTCACTGGACTCCTTACAGATATTGGACCAAGCTGAACCACATAGGTCAGGAAATTATCGCATGTGGAGAGTATCGCGGCAGGTTTGAAATCCCCGACTTGGTGGCTTTGACCGAGGTCGAAAACGACAGTGTGCTTTTTGACCTCACCCGTCGCTCCATACTGCGACAGGCTCGTTACGAATATGTAATGACCTCTTCGCCCGACGTGCGTGGCATCGATGTGGCGCTGCTGTATTCTCCGTTTACGTTCAAGCTATTGGACAGTTATGCCATACGTATAGAACCGATGAAAGGGATGAAGCCCACGCGCGATATATTGTATGCCAAGGGTTTGACGATAGCGGATGACACGCTGCATGTCTTTGTGGTGCATGCGCCAAGCCGCTCGGGAGGTGAGAAGGAAACTCAGCCTCATCGAATGTGCGTGGCTGACAAGCTGTTGGAATCGACAGACTCGGTGCTGGCCATCTCGCCATCGGCCAGGATATTGATAGCCGGCGATTTCAATGATACCGAGAAAGACAGGTCGGTCAAGAAAATCGTGGAGCATGGCTTGGTGGAGCTCTCGACCCAACTGCACACAGCCAATGGTGCAAAGGGAACTTATAGGTTTCGCGGGAGATGGCAGAATCTTGACCATATTTTCGGTACGCGTCCTATGTGGGACGACTGGATAGGTGCTGAGCTGGGTGCCTTCAAGTTCCTGCTCACTGAAGACAAGAAATATGGTGGCGTGCAACCTCGTCGCAATTACATAGGAATGAAGTATCAGAATGGCTACAGTGACCATCTGCCTCTGATAGTACGTTTCAAAATTCGTGGCAATTAGTGTGTTTTCATCAGCTTTTATTTGGAACATATATGAGTTTTCCCTATATTTGCAGATGATTAACAATATAATATAAGGTATTATGAAAAAGTGGATTTATTCATCGGCGATTTTGGCGTTTTCCATTATCGTGCTGGGGCTTTGCCTGAAGTGTGGTATAGATGACTTCGCCAACAAAGACCGTAAGGTTACGGTTAAGGGACTGGCAGAGAAGGAAGTGGAAGCAGACAAGGTGACATGGCCAATCCTGTTTAAGGAAACCGGTAATGACCTGCCGGCTTTGTATGATGATATTGCCAACAAACAGGCACGGATAATCAAGTTTCTGCATGAGTCGGGACTGAATGACAAGGACATTACAATAAATGCATCCAAGGTGGTGGACCTCAATGCAGACCAATATTCGTCTAACAACAAGCCTTACCGCTACGTCATCACAGCCATTATGACCGTGACTTCACGCAATGTCAAACTGGTAAGGGGCATTATAGCCAAGCAAAGTGTGCTCCTGAAGCAGGGGATAGCCATCGTCGGGGGCGATTATGAAAATCCGACGGTATACGAGTACGTCTCCTTCACGTCGATGAAGCCGAAAATGATGGAAGAGGCTATACACAATGCGGAGAAAACGGCACAGCAATTTGCTGAAAACAGCCATTCCAATCTGAACAAGATAATCAGTGCCGACCAGGGGCAGTTCAGCATCGAGGACAGGGACCAGAACACTCCTTGGATTAAAAAAGTGAGAGTTGTCACTACGATAACTTTCTCTCTCAAGGACTGAAAATCGCACGATTGTACCAATATTATTGCACATATATATATATATGTGTGCGCGAGGATAGCGCGGATGTTTTAAAATTCTATAAAACATCCACGCCATTCATCTTTTTGTACCAATAATTCGTTATTTTTGCAATAAAAATATACAAAACAATGTTTGAGAATTTAAGTGACAGACTGGAACGCTCCTTCAAGATACTTAAAGGTGAAGGAAAAATCACGGAAATTAACGTTGCAGAAACTCTGAAGGATGTTCGCCGCGCATTGGTAGATGCAGACGTGAACTATAAAGTAGCTAAGCAATTTACAGATACAGTCAAGCAGAAAGCGCTTGGCATGAATGTGCTTACAGCGGTAAAGCCAGGTCAGCTGATGGTGAAACTTGTACACGACGAGTTGGCAGAACTGATGGGTGGAGAGGCCGTTGAACTGAAGCTCAATGGCAAGCCTTCCGTTATCTTAATGTCGGGATTGCAGGGTTCAGGTAAAACTACTTTTACTGGTAAACTTGCAAACAGGCTGAAGACCAACAATGGTAAGAAGCCTTTGCTCGTGGCTTGCGACGTCTATCGTCCTGCTGCTATTGAGCAGCTTAAGGTTGTTGCGGCTCAGATTGGTGTGCCTGTCTATACCGAAGAAGGTAACAAGGATGTAGTAGAGATTGCGCTCCACGCCATCCACGAGGCCAAGGCTAAAGGCTATGACCTGGTTATCGTTGATACTGCCGGTCGTCTGGCTGTTGACGAAGAGATGATGGATGAAATCTCTCGTCTCAAGGATGCTGTTAATCCTGATGAGACTCTCTTTGTGGTTGACTCTATGACCGGCCAAGATGCAGTTAATACCGCGAAGGAGTTTAACCAAAGACTTGACTTTGACGGTGTGGTACTGACTAAGCTCGATGGTGATACTCGTGGCGGTGCTGCCCTCAGTATCCGTACGGTTGTCAACAAACCCATCAAGTTCATCGGTACCGGTGAGAAGATGGAGGCTATTGATGTCTTCTATCCCGAGCGTATGGCCGACCGTATCCTCGGTATGGGTGACGTGGTCAGCTTGGTTGAGCGAGCTCAGCAGCAGTATGACGAAGAAGAAGCCAAGCGTCTCCAGAAGAAAATCCAAAAGAATCAGTTTGACTTTAATGACTTCCTCAACCAGATTAACCAAATCAAGAAGATGGGTAATCTGAAGGATTTGGCCAGTATGATTCCTGGAGTTGGCAAAGCCATCAAGGATATTGATATCGATGACAATGCGTTTAAGGGTATTGAGGCCATCATTTATAGTATGACTCCTGAAGAGCGTAGTAATCCTGGTATTTTGAATACAAGCCGTCGCCAGCGCATCGCCAAAGGTTCCGGAACGAATATTCAAGAGGTGAACAGACTGATTAAGCAGTTTGACCAGACACGTAAAATGATGAAGATGGTTACTGGTGGTAGTATGAAGGGTATGATGAGCCGTATGAAGGGAATGCCTGGAATGCCTAAAATGTAATAATGTATGGCCGAATATAAAATAATTGATGGAAAGGCAACTTCCATTGCCATTAAAAAGGAAATTGCTGAAGAAGTAGAGCGTATCGTTGCCGCTGGAGGTAAACGCCCTCATCTGGCAGCTGTGCTCGTTGGTCACGATGGTGGTAGCGAAACCTACGTCAAGAACAAGGTTATTGCCTGCGAGCAGTGCGGATTCGTTTCGTCGTTGATTCGTTATGAAGAAGACGTGACTGAAGAAGAGCTGTTGGCATGTGTAAATCGTCTGAATTCGGATGAAAATATTGATGGATTTATCGTGCAGCTTCCCCTGCCTAAGCACATTGACGAGCAGAAAATCATTATGGCTATCGACTATCGTAAGGATGTTGACGGATTTCATCCCATCAACGTTGGTCGCATGTCGATAGGCTTGCCATGCTTCGTCTCTGCGACTCCATTGGGTATACTTACGTTGCTGCGCCATTACAATATAGAGACATCTGGAAAGAAGTGTGTCGTGCTCGGGCGAAGTAACATCGTCGGAAAGCCCATGGCCCAGCTCATGATGCAGAAGCAATATGGCGATTGTACTGTTACCGTCTGTCACTCCCATTCCCAGAATCTCAAAGAGGAGTGTAAGCAGGCAGACATCATCATTGCTGCCATCGGTAGACCGCATTTCGTTACAGCTGATATGGTGAAACCTGGAGCGGTTATAGTCGACGTGGGCACAACGCGCGTTCCAGATTCAAGCAAGAAGAGTGGTTTCAAACTTACCGGAGATGTCGATTTCGAGAATGTGGCTCCACTTGCATCGTATATAACTCCAGTTCCAGGTGGGGTGGGCCCAATGACGATTTGTTCCTTAATGAAGAACACTCTGTCAGCCGGCAAAAAGGAATTTTACAAATGACAGCGAACGATTATTACCAGCAAGGCAACGAATATCGTAGACAAGGCGATTGGCAAAAGGCCATGAACTGTTATCTTGAGGCAATTGCCTTGGATGGAGATTCTCCTGCCGTTGAAGCTAAGGCGATGCTGGATGATATATTGAACTTCTATAACAAGGACGCATATAATCCTTAAATACTATATTATTATGAGCAAAATCAAGGGTGCTATCGTAGTCAATACTGACAGATGCAAGGGATGTCAATTGTGCATTGTCGCTTGCCCGAAGAATGTTATTGCATTGGCTCAGAAGAAAGTGAACGTACATGGCTATCCCTATGTCGAAGCAGTTAATCCTGACGACTGTATAGGGTGTGCAAGTTGTGGTGTTGTCTGTCCTGACGGTTGCATAACTGTCTATAAGAAAAAAATGGAGGAATGATTATGGCAGAACAGGAAGTAAAATTAATGAAAGGAAATGAAGCTATTGCTCATGCAGCAATACGTTGCGGTGCTGATGGCTTCTTCGGTTATCCAATTACTCCACAGACAGAAATCATAGAGACGCTCTCTGTGTTGAAGCCATGGGAGACAACGGGAATGGTTGTTCTTCAGGCCGAGAGCGAGGTGGCTTCTATCAACATGGTTTATGGCGGCGCGGGAGCCGGAAAGAAGGTATTTACGACTTCTTCATCACCTGGTGTGTCGCTAATGCAGGAGGGAATCAGCTATATGGCTGGTGCAGAGATACCCGGTGTCTTTGTAAACGTTCAGCGTGGAGGCCCTGGACTCGGAACCATCCAGCCCAGTCAGAGTGATTATTTCCAGTCAACCCGAGGTGGTGGCAATGGTGATTACTATGTGATTGTGCTTGCGCCTAACTCTGTTCAGGAAATGGCAGACTTCATGGACCTCGCTTTTGATTTGGCTTTCAAGTATCGCAACCCAGCTATGATTTTGTCGGATGGCGTTATAGGCCAGATGATGGAAAAGGTAGTCCTTCCGCCTATGAAGCCACGCCGCACGGAGGAAGAAATACGACGAGAATGTCCATGGGCAACCATCGGCAGGACTCCCGACCGAGACATTAATATTATGACTTCGCTCGAGTTGCAGTCCGAGGTGATGGAGCAGCGCAATATACATCTTCAGAAGAAGTATGACATAATCAAGGAGAATGAAGTCAGATTTGAGAAGACCAACCTTGACGATGCCGATTATGTCATTGTCGCTTTCGGCAGTGTAGCCCGAATCTCGGAAAAGGCTGTCGAGTTGGCGCGCGAAGAAGGTATAAAGGTGGGACTGTTCCGCCCAATTACCTTGTGGCCCTTCCCCGAAAAGGAGATAGCCGAGTTGGCCAAGACCAAGAAAGGCTTCTTGGTAGCCGAGTTGAACGCTGGCCAGATGATAGAGGATGTCCGTCTCGCCGTCAACGGCGAAACCAAGGTCGCGCATTTTGGCAGACTTGGTGGAATGGTGCCTGACCCCGAAGAGATTGTTAACGCATTAAAGGAGGAATTGCTATGAACAACGAAATAGTATCTCAAGAAAATCTTGTGTATCAGAAGCCAAATTTAATGAACGATACCACCATGCACTATTGCCCCGGCTGCTCGCATGGAGTTGTTCACAAACTGGTTGCTGAAGTAATCGAAGAAATGGGATTGGCAGAAAAGACCGTCGGAGTATGTCCTGTGGGATGCGCGGTCTTCGCATATCGTTATTTGGATATCGACTGGCAGGAAGCAGCCCACGGCCGAGCTCCAGCAGTTGCCACTGGCATCAAGCGCTTATGGCCCGACAGACTCGTGTTTACCTACCAGGGTGATGGAGATATGGCATGTATCGGTACTTGTGAGACGATACATGCGCTCAATCGCGGCGAGAATATTGCAATGATTTTCATCAACAATGCCATTTATGGTATGACCGGCGGACAGATGGCCCCGACCACCCTCGTAGGCCAGAAGACAAGTACCTGTCCCTATGGACGTGACCCGGAAATCCACGGCTGGCCGCTGAATATTGCCGAACTTGCCGCCCATCTCAAGGGAACCTGCTATGTCACTTGCCAGAGCGTCGAGAGTGTTGCGTCGATTCGCAAAGCCAAGATGGCCATCCGCAAGGCTTTCGAGGCATCCATGAAGGGTCTTGGTTCGTCGCTGGTAGAAATCGTTGCGACCTGTAACAGCGGTTGGAAACTCTCTCCAGTCAAGGCCAACGAGTGGATGAAGGAGAATATGTTTGCCAATTATCCCAAAGGCGACTTAAAGGATACGACGAATCTGTAAGTTGAATTATTAAAGGAAATCTATTATGAAAACAGAGATAATAATAAGTGGATTCGGAGGTCAGGGCGTTCTTTCTATGGGTAAGATACTTGCTTATTCCGGACTTATGGAGGGCAAGGAAATCACCTGGATGCCCGCATACGGCCCAGAGCAGCGTGGTGGAACTGCCAATGTTACAGTTATTGTGAGCGACGAGCGCATCTCTTCTCCCATCTTGAGCAAGTATGATGTCGCCATTGTTCTGAACCAGCCTTCGCTTGACAAGTTCATGCCCAGAGTGAAGAAGGGCGGCATCTTGATTTACGATGGATTTGGTATTGCCAATGCGCCAGTAAGAGACGATATTCAGATTTATCGCATCGATGCCATGGACAAGGCAGCAGAGATGAAGAATACCAAGGTGTTCAACATGATAGTCCTCGGAGGTCTGCTCAAAGTATGCCCAGTTGTCAGCACCGATGGATTGAATAAGGCCCTGTACAAAAGCCTTCCCGAGCGCCATCACAAGTTGATTCCTCTCAACATGGAAGCCGTAGAAGAGGGTATGAAGATTATCCAGAAAATCTAAATCCTGCAGCGCAGAACTTTAGAGTCTATAATAAAAAGGTTAAAAGCTATAGCTTTTGACCTTTTTTCTTTTTTTTAACCGCATTATTCTTCGTTTGGTTAAAATTAGTGTTATCTTTGCAACATCAACAATATAATGAAAAACTATTAAAGATAATGGAAAGAACTTGGAGATGGTTTGGCAAGAACGACAAGATTACTCTTGCCATGTTAAGGCAGATAGGTGTGCAAGGTATTGTCACCGCGCTTCACGATGTGCCTAACGGTGAGGTGTGGACGCGTGAGAAGATACACGACCTCAAGGCATATATCGAAAGTTATGGTATGCGATGGAGCGTTGTAGAGAGCCTTCCCGTGTCTGAATCAATAAAATACGCCGGCAAAGACCGCGATGAGCTGATTGAGAAGTATAAAGTCAGCCTTCGCAACTTGTCTGCAGAGGGCATTCATACCATTTGTTATAATTTCATGCCCGTTCTCGATTGGGCGAGGACCGATTTGAGCCACCCCAATCCCAATGGCACCACCAATCTGTACTTTTCTCATGCCCAGTTTGCCTATTTCGACATCTGTATACTGCAGAGGGCAAATGCCAAGAATGACTATTCACAAGAGGTCTTGGACGAGGTGGAAAAGCTGAAGCAGACCATGACTCCGGAAGACAACCATAATCTGGTGGAGAATATCATTGTAAAAACCCAAGGCTTCGTCTCAGGCAATATCTCTGAGGGCGACGAGCACCCCGTTGAACTCTTCCGCGAGCTGCTTGACCTCTATAAAGGTATAACCAAGGAACAGCTGCGCGAGAATATGCGCTACTTCCTGGAAGCCATCATGCCCGTCTGCAACGAATGTGACATGTATATGTGCGTGCACCCCGACGACCCACCTTTCCCCATCCTGGGTTTGCCGCGTATCGTCACCAACAAGGAAGACATCCAATGGTTCCTTAATGCCGTAGATGACCCTCACAATGGTCTGACTTTCTGTGCCGGAAGCCTTTCTGCCGGAATTCACAACAACGTGGTAGAGATGGCGCGCCAGTTCAGCAGCCGCACTTGGTTTGTCCATCTGCGCTCTTGCCACATTTTCGACAACGGCGATTTCACCGAAGCCAGCCACTTGGGCGGTCGGGCAGACCTTATCGAGCTCGCCCGTATCTTTGAGAAGGAAAATCCCAACCTCCCCATGCGTGTAGACCACGGCATGACCATGTTGGGCGACGACGAGCGCGGCTATAACGCCGGTTACAGCTTCCTCGGGCGCATGTTTGCCATGGGGCAGGTCCAGGGCATATTGGCCACCGTCGACAGAGAGTTAGGAATAGAATACAGTCAACCTGGTTTTTTTGAATAGTATGAACAATTTATTTGATATCCGCGATTATGTAGTAGTGATAACCGGCGGAACAGGCGTGCTGGGTCGCTGCATCGGCAAATACCTGGCACTCAATGGCGCAAAGGTAGTCCTCCTGGGACGCAAAGCCGAAGTTGGAGCAGAGATAGTAGCCGATATCCAGGCCGAGGGCGGCAATGCCAAGTTTATGAAGTGTGATGTGATGAACCAGGAGATGGTTCAGGCCACTTGCGACGCCATTGTGGCTGAGTATGGTCGTGTCGACACGCTTCTCAATGCAGCCGGAGGCAACCAGAAGGGAGCCACAATCGGCCCCGAACAGAACTTCTTCGATTTGGATCCATCCCAGTTCCAGAGCGTACTCAATCTAAACCTCGTAGGTACCGTCATCCCTACCCAGGTGTTTCTCAAACCGATGGTGGCACAAGGCAAGGGCTCGATTATCAACTTCTCCTCTATGGCAGCCTTCCGCCCCCTGACCCGCGTGTGTGGCTATGCGGCAGCCAAGGCCGGCATCTCCAACTTCACCGAATACATGGCTCACGAGTGTGCCAAGAAGTTTGGCGAGGGAATAAGAGTCAACGGCATTGCGCCTGGTTTCTTCATCACCGACCAGAACCGTGCGCTGCTTACCAATCCCGATGGAACCTATACCCAGCGTGGTCAGGACGTGATACGACAGACTCCGTTCGGACGCATGGGCCAGCCAGAGGAGCTCTGTGGAACTATCCATTACCTGATGAGCGATGCCAGCAAGTTTGTCACCGGCACCGTGGCTGTGGTAGATGGTGGTTTCAACATCTTTGCTATGTAACAGATTTTTTAATCATATATCCCTCTTTCAGAAGTAGGTCTTGAAAGAGGGATTTATATATATGTAGATTATGAATATTGAACCTATAGCTTATTTTCATTCCCCTTTCCACTCCAAGTTTGGCATTCCCAAGCAGAGCGGACTGGTCGAAGAACTTGAAGGCTCAATAGTCTTTTGTCCAGAGTATCGTAATGCTGACGCGCTGCGTGGTCTTGACGAGTTTGATTATCTTTGGCTGATTTGGGGCTTTTCTGCCAACAAGCATGCCGCCACCTCGCTCGTTGTGCGACCGCCGCTGTTGGGCGGCAATGAGAAGATGGGAGTCTTTGCCACGCGTTCGCCGTTCCGACCCAATGCCCTGGGCTTGTCGTCGGTACGCATCAGCCGAATAGAGACCGACACTACCCGTGGGCCGGTGATTACGGTGGTGGGCGCCGACCTGATGGATGGCACGCCTATATACGACATCAAACCCTACATACCTTATGCCGACAGCCACCCTGAGGCTAAAGGTGGATTTACCGACACCCATGCCATCTGCCGTTTGACCGTGGTAATTCCCGACTGCTTTCATCACCTTTTCAGTCAAAGCCAGCTCCAGGCTCTCTATAAGGTGCTCGAACTCGACCCCCGTCCGCATTACCACAAGAGCGGACAGAAGGAGTATGGCATGCCCTATATGGACTATGATGTCCATTTCTCGGTCAATGATGGCGTATTGACCGTCACGGATGTCGTCAAGTAGATTTTCCACCAGTGCAAGCTGTATCTGAGCCATCGGCAAATCGTTGTCGATGCGCCTCATCCCGATGTAGTTCAATTCTGGGTTGGATGCGTGGCATGAATTCCAGAAATCGTGCTTGGAAACAATAAGCTCAAAGTCTGAAATATCCGTTTCATACTTTAAACTTAATTTTAATTGATACTCCAGACATTAGTGCATTTCTGACGATTGCTTCATCCTATGCTGCGGAGTGGGGGAGAAAGTTTGCGAGGCCGCTTATGCATGTAATATCATAGAAAACCCCGAACACAGGTTTGCGTACCTGTGTTCGGGGTTGAGCGTTCAGGAAGATATCCTAATTGACTATAATCTCGTCGGTAAAGAGCCAGGCTCCGTCGCGGTAGTTCTTGTGGGCTACCATGCGGACGTAACGCGCCTTGCCGTTGTAAACGGTTCCGTAGATCTTGAAGAGCAGGGCGTCGTAGCCTTCGGGTATGTCGCAATGGATGGTGGCCACGTGGTCATATTTGCTGCCATCTTCCGATACATAATAATCTACCTTCTCCGGGGCGTATACCCATGGTCCGGTCGAGTGCATGAAGTTGGCGCCGATATAGTGGATGTCCTTGACGGCTCCCAGGTCTACTACCACGTCCATATTGTCGGTGGTGCCTTGCCAGCGGCGGTCTGTATAAGTCCATCCGCCAACGATACCGTCGGTAAGTGTGACATCTCCTGCTGCCTTCCACTTGTCGCCGTATGGTATGTTGTATTTTACCTTGCATCCCTTGGCCAGATGGTCTATCTGGGTCTTGCTCTCAGGACGGTTACCATATTCATGGGCGAGGTCAAAGGTCTTGTAACCATCGGCCTTCATCATCTCGCAGAGACCGAGGGCGCGCTTCTTAAAACTGTCATATTGCTTGAGATTGGCGTTGGTCCATCCTGTCTCGGCAATGGCAAACGCGCGTGGATAGTACATATACTCGGCGTGGCTGTCGTCGGGGATATACTCGCTCCACAGGTTGCCCTGGATGCCCAGGAGATGGCGCTTCTGCGTGTCTGTCAGTGTGGCGCCGGGATTGTAGTCATACACCTGCTTGAGCGGGGTGTAGCCACCTATAGAGAGCGGCTCCTTGAACGGAGCGTCCTGCGTATAGTCGAGATAGCAGTATTCGCCGGGAGTCATGATGGCATCGTGGCCGTCGTTGATGGCCTTGATACCGCCGTCGGTGCCTCTCCACGACATCACGGTGGCATTGGGCGTGAGTCCGCCTTCGAGTATTTCGTCCCAACCTATAATCTGGCGACCGCGCTGGTTGACATATTTCTCTATGCGGTTGATGAAATAGCTTTGCAGTTCGTCTACGTTCTTCAGCTGCAGGCTCTCCATGCGCTTCTTGCAGTCGGCACACTTGTGCCAGCCACCCTTGGATGCCTCGTCGCCACCGATATGGATGTAGGGGGAAGGGAAAAGGTCGATGACTTCATCGAGCACATTCTGGAGGAAAGTAAAGGTGGCTTCTTTGCCGGCACAGAAATCGTAGTCGGTATATGCCTTTCCGCTGCACGAGATTTCGGGGTAGGCCGATGTCACCTCTTCGCTGTGGCCGGGCATCTCTATCTCGGGTATTACCGTGATATGTCGCTTGGTGGCGTAGGCCAGAATTTCACGGATGTCGTCTTTGGTGTAATAACCGCCATAAGCCTCGTTGCTGAAGTCGCAGTATTTCTTGCCTTGGGCAACCCAGTCCATCCATTTGCGCTCTCTGCGCCAGGCGGCAAACTCAGTGAGTCTGGGGTATTTGTCTATCTGGATGCGCCATCCCGCTCCGTCGGTAAGGTGAAGGTGCATCACGTTGAGTTTCAGCATGGCCATAGCGTCGAGTTGCTTCAGCAGAAACGCCTTTGGACGGAAATGGCGTGACACGTCAAACATGAGTCCACGCCAACGGTAGGCGGGCGAGTCGTTGATGATGCAGCACTGCAGTCTACGCTGCTGCGCCGCCATCTGCATCAGTGTCTGGATGGCGTAGAATGCGCCAGCCTCGGTCTGGGCCTCAATGCGTATCTGGCGGGGAGCGATGCTGAGCGTGTAGGACTCGTCGGTATAGCTGCCAGTGGGAACAGACTTCTTGCTTTTGATAACAATTCCGATGTCGGCCTTGGCATAATTGGCGGCTTGGTGCAGTCTGAGTTTGCAGTCTTGCAGATAAGATGCCAGAGTCTGGCTGCTGCCTTTGATATAAAAAGTCGCCCCGCTCCCGGGCAGGGTATATTCACCCGATTTGATGGTGATGCCGTTGGGCAGAGGGGTTACGCCCGAGGGGACAGCCGTTTCGGCGGCACTGGCCACACCGGGACATACACACATGATGCAGAGCATGATGTAGGAAAACAATGAAAATCTCATAGTCAATAGCTTGATTGTTAGTAATTATTATTGTTGTTTGTTCTTTCGTTTGTCTTTAGCTTTCTTGGCCTTCTTCTTAGCCTTCTTGTCCTTCTTCTGAGAATGCAGTCCCAACAGGTCACGCCAGCCATTGAAGTCTCTCTTCAATATAATGCCAAGGCCCTGGGTATTAAGACTGTTCTTGGTGAAGTAGCGGTCATTGGTCTGGTTGTAAACCCTCACGGCGAGGTTGCCGTTGGGATAGATAAGATACTGAAGGTCAAAGTCGCCGATGAAACTGGTAGTCGCATTGGCGTTGTCGCGATAGCCGAACTGGCCGTTGAACAACAGGCGGTTGTTGAGCATGCGTCCGCTGAGCAGGCCCTCGTATTCGGCGTTGTTCCATCCCTCATCACCCGTCGAAATGTTGGCCCCGAAATTCCAGTTGTCGTTCTTGGTGACCGTGTTGAGGATGGTATTCAGCTGCTGGCTGATGGTACCACTGAGAATACTTTGCATAGCCAGCGATGTGCGGCTCTGCTGCTGGGTTGTCAACGATGAGTTGCTGTTGTTGTTCTGTGAATAGAAACGCCCAACGGCAAGAAGATAGAGCACCTGTTGGTTCATACCTTCCTCGCTGTTGATGAGCTGCGTAATCATCTGCTTGGCGTCATTGCTCACGGTGGGCAGGTCGAGTCCGAAGTCAACCTTGGGCATAATCGGCGTTCCGGTGATGTTCATCAGGCAGTTTACGCGGATATTGTTGCTGGTAAACGATTTGCCGACGTTCAAGTCTGACAGGCTCACGCCGTTGACTGCATATTGGGCCTTGAGCTTGAGGATGGCATCCATAGGGTCGCCGCCGAAACCGATGGTTCCACCGGGGAGGAACTGGAAGTCGCGGCGTATGATGTTCTGGATGGTCAACTTGTAGACGCCACTCTCTACCTCGTAGGTGCCAAACATGTCGAAGTCGCCCTTATTAAAATAGGTGGCGCGTATCGAACCATTGCCGTGGAGGGCTATGTAGTCGCCCGACTGCTTGTCCATGAGCACCCGGAGCGTGGCATCGGGGGTACAGTCAATCTGCAGATTGAGGTGGATGTCGCTGGCGATGTCTATCTCGCTCTCGGTGTCTTGCTCGACCTCGTTGTGGCGGGTATTGGCAGCCAGTTTCAGGCTGTCGCGGTCTTGCCAGTGTATGAAAGACTGGTTGCTGATGCTCTCGGGGCTCGACGCGTTGTATTCTATGAATGAGCCTTTCTGCGGAGTGGCATGAGCGTCGATGACAACCTCACCACTCTTTCCCTTGATGCGGCAGTCGCCAGTGGCAAATACGGTTCCGAAGAATGTCTGGTCGCCATAGGTCTTGAAGTCGTAGGCCAGGAGATTGTTGGCAGTAACACCTATGTCGTAGGTCATACGGGTAAGGTGCTTGTGGTATATCGCCCCGTTGACAACACCACGGTTGCCGTTGCGGTCCATAATGTTGCAGTTGGCCAATCTTATTTCGTCGGGCACCAGTTTTACGGGGCAGGCTTCAAGGGTGTAGGTGGTGTTGAGAGGCTTGATGTCCATGGAGCCATCGGCAATGGCGTTGCCCTCAAGGTTAACTTCACTCAAATCGCCGAATACCCTGATATTTCCATTAATACGCAGATTGGTATTGTGCATGAAACTGCCGCAGAAACTCTCAATGAATTCTCCACGCGTGTTGTTTGCCTTGATGTTCAAGTCGATATAATTGCGCTGCGGTGATACATATCCGTGAATGTATGTGCGTGAATCGTTCTCGTCGAAAGCCGTCGCATCGATGTCGAGCTGCTCTTTCTGATGGTTGAGCGCCACATTGGCGGTGAGGATACCCATGCGTCCGTCTTCAAACTTGAAGTCGCGCACCCAGAGGTCGCCTCGCATGTCGGGCTTGCCAAACAGTGAAGAGATATGTGCCAGTCCGGTGGCTTTGCCGGCAAACTCTACCGAGTGGAAGTTGATGAGATTGAGTATATAGCTCACATCGACATCGTGCAGGTCGACGGTCAGCGTGTCGTTGGCATTTGGGGTAGCTTCACCGTTGATGATGATGTGCTGCTTGTTGTGCTCGACCGACAAGTGGTTGACCGTGAGGTGGTTCTCGTAATAATTGATGCTTGCCGGTTTGACATGCCATACGCTGTCGCCAATGGCGATGGTAGAGGGTTGGATGTTGATGTTGGCCGTGGCCATGCCGTGATGGTTGTTGTAGAAGTTGGCCTCGGTATTGATGATTCCGGAGAAGTTGCTCTTGCCGTTGTTCTCAAAGGATAGCAGGGTATGCAGCTTGTTGTCCTCGGCCAGCGCGTGGATGTTCCAATAGGTGCCGCCATCGTTCTTGCCTACCTGCTGCAGATGGGCAAAGGCTTCGAGCACGTCATCTGGCGAGGTAAGGCGGATGTAGCCTCGCTCATAGCTGCTTTTGCCATAATCAAACGAGGGAAGGTTGAGGGTCATTTCTATCTTACGATTGCTGTCTCTCACGCTGCCTTCCAGGGTCAGGGGGCGCTTGAGATTTAATGGGATGCCTAACAGCGAGTTCAGCCAGTCGGACTTGACGATTTGGGCATTGATTTGGAAATCGTTATCTATATTGTGGTTCATTTTGGGCAAGCCTGGGAGGGTAGGGAGCTTGCTTCCGACTATGTTGGTGAGACTCTGCAGCAGTGTGGCGTAGTTGTAGCGTCCTGTAACCTTGATGTTTCCGAAATCGCTGTTCATCGCCAGCTCATGCACGTTGTCATTACGCTGTGCATTGATGGTCAACTGGGATAGGTGGTAGTCTCTGTTTCCGCCCTTGACATTGAAGTTGGATACAGACACCGAGCCCAAGGCGCTGTTGAAATTGGAACCGTGGATGTCGGCTTCGATGTCGGCATCAATTGTGGCATCCTTGAATTGGTCTGTAAGATTGAGTCGGGCAAGGTTCAATCCTCTGATTCTGGCTTCGATAGAAAAGTCGGGTGTCTTAGCCTTCTTCTTTTTACCGAAGGCTACCACATTGGCGTTGGGGTCATCAATGCTGATTTCTCCATGGTCATATTGGCCGTCTGCGTTGTATTTCAGGGCGATATTCTGGTATCTATATCCGTTGTAGTCAAACTTGGTTACATTTCCGTTGACACTTTTGAGCTCATATTTGCCATTGGCGTGCAGCGCTTTGAAATCCAGCTGTCCGTCAAGTTCTCCTAAATTGTCCTGGTTGGCAATGATGCCGATGTTCAAGTCTTTGGCATCTATTCTTCCGCTTGTCAAGTGATTGATAGCCTTGGCTTTTAGGCTGACTGTGCCAATGGCCGTCGACAGATTGGCATCGGCGGCGATGTCGGCGCCTTGCCCGCTGAATTTTCCATGCAGCGTGGTCTGGCCGATATGACCGACAAATTCTGGCAACTGGATTTTGGGCGCGAGGGCATCCGTGAAGTATTTTACCGCCTCAGCATCCATCGTAAATCTGGATATGACGGCCGACCAACGAGGCGTTTTTTTCCAATCTTGTAACTCTCCGCGGGCCTCAAGCGAGACATCGTTACCCTGATGGATGGCAATACTCTTTAGCTTCAGTGATGACGATGTTCCGCTAAGGGCACCGCGCAATGACAATGGGCGTGAAAAATCTTTGAGGAAGGCTGTCAATGGAGCAAAATCGGATGGGGTAATGGTGCCCGACAATCCTCCTTGATATTCTAACGAAGAAGGAATCATCCCCTGTTCATTGCATTGATAAGCAAGATCCAACTCGGGTATCATAATTTTGCTTTGGGGCGTCTCCAACATAAACTCCCTGAGCGCGGCATGGCTCTGGTTAGCCACAAGGCTGAAAGTAAAGTCGTTGATCTCCAGTCCGCTCTGTTCGACGCAAGAGAACTTTTTGGTGTATATATTCAAGGAATCGTTGCTCAGTTTGTTGAGCATAATATGGGTACTTATCTTGTCGATGTTGATATGGCTGGGGGAAAAAAGCTGGGTTCGGGCAATGTATTTCTCATCATAAATGACATGGCCGTTGCGTATAACGAGAGACTTGATGGCGAGGTCGAGCGTGCTCTTGGTCTCCGTATCTTTGGAGGCCAATGAGTCCAGCACAAACTGGAAATTGGGCTGCTTGTCGGGGGCGGACTTGTAGAGGCGCGCCTGCAGGGCAAAGAGTTGGGCGGATGTAATTGTGATGCGGCCTCGCGAAAGGTCTATGATGTCAAACTTGGCGGAAATGCGTCCTGCCTTCAGCATGTCAACCTGCTCCTTATCATATATAACTACATTGTCGATGATAAGGCGGTTTAAGAAACCTATATCAACACGCCCGATTTTAACTTTGGTACCTAACTTGTCGCCTACAGCTTCGGCTACCTTCTTGCCAATGAAACTCTGCACCGACGGAGTGTGCGTCAGTATCGCAAGAGATATGACGAATCCACAAACAAGCCATATCGAGACGTTGAAAAACCTTTTAATTCTTGTCACATTAACAATTATGAAGTACAAAATTACAAGTTTTTCTTAACCTATACTGAAATATATTTGTTTTTTTTTCCATGTCTGCGGTTTTTTGAGTATTTTTGCATAGGTTTTTTGGAATCAATAGGTATTAAAACTGACGTTTATTAGAATACATTAATATATTTACTTGTATGGCAAATGTAATTAGATTGCGTAAGGGCCTTAACATAAATCTCAAGGGACGGGCTTCGGAGCAAGTGTCAAAGGCGGTCGTGTCTGGTGAATATGCTCTTGTTCCTGACGGGTTTGTCGGCGTTACGCCCAAAGTCGTAGTGCATGAAGGCGATTATGTAAAGGCTGGTGATGCGCTTTTCGTGAACAAGCATTATCCTGATGTTAAATTTTCCTCTCCTGTCAGCGGACAAGTTGTCGCGGTCGAACGTGGTGAGCGACGTAAAGTGTTATGCGTTAAGGTCAAGGCCGAAGACGAACAGCACTATCAGAGTTTTGATACTCTTGATGTCAAGGCAGCCGAAGGTTCGCAAGTGATAGACCTTCTGCTCAAAGCAGGTCTCTTCGGATACATCAACCAGTTGCCTTACGCCGTCTCTACAAATCCGACGGTTATGCCTAAGGCAATCTTCGTATCTGCCTTGAGGGATATGCCTCTTGCAGCCGACTTTGAGGTTGAACTCAAGGGTAACGAAGAGGCTTTCCAAACGGGTCTTACTGCTTTGTCGCGTATCGCAAAGACATATCTCGGAATCGGAGCAAAACAGCAGGCTGCGGCTTTGGTCAATGCAAAGAATGTAGAGGTAAATGTCTTTGACGGCCCGTGTCCAGCAGGTAATGTAGGTGTACAGGTAAACCACATAAATCCTGTCAACAAGGGCGAGGTGGTTTGGACTGTTAACCCATCTGCAGTGATTTTCTTCGGAAGATTGTTTATGACCGGTAAGGTGGACTTGACACGTACAATCGCAGTTGCTGGAAGTATGGTGAAAGAACCTTCTTATGTGTCAACCCTGGTGGGCACTCCGTTGTCGGTTATTCTTGATTCCAAATTGACCACTAATGAGCATGTGCGTATCATCAATGGTAATCCATTGACAGGTGTGAAGTCTTCTTTGAACGATTTCTTGAGTCCATGTGCATCCGAGGTTACCGTAATCCCAGAAGGAGACAATGTGAACGAAATCTTGGGTTGGATAATGCCAAGATTTGGTCAGTTCTCTACATCTAAGAGCTATTTCAGCTGGTTGTGTAAAGGTAAGGAATATGACCTCGATGCACGTATCAAGGGTGGAGAGCGCCATATGATTATGAGCGGTGAATATAACAAGGTTCTGCCTATGGACATATATGCCGAGTATCTCATCAAAGCTATCATAACAGGCGATATAGACCGTCAGGAGCAGCTTGGAATCTATGAAATTAGTCCTGAAGACTTTGCCGTTGCCGAATTTGTTGATTCATCTAAACTTGAACTGCAAAGAATTGTACGTGACGGATTGAATGTTTTACGTAAAGAGAATGCTTAAGATATGAATTTAAAGAACATTTTTGACAAAGCAAGACCGCAATTTGAGAAAGGTGGGAAATATCATGCTTTCTGGAGCCTGTTTGATGGCTTTGAAAGTTTCTTGTTGGTCTCCAACTCTACCTCTAAAAGTGGTGTAAACATACATGATGCGATTGATTCCAAGCGCATTATGAGTATGGTAGTTATTGCCTTGCTGCCCGCGTTGCTGTTTGGCATGTACAATGTGGGTTACCAGAATTATGCGGCGGCAGGTACCTTGGCGTCCGCCAGCTTTATAGAAGTATTAGCCTATGGTTTCTTGGCTGTAATCCCAAAGGTATTGGTCAGCTATATAGTTGGCCTTGGAATCGAGTTTGCCTGGGCGCAGTGGAAGCACGAAGAAATACAGGAGGGCTATTTGGTATCTGGCATCATTATTCCCCTGATTATCCCTGTTACAACTCCGTTGTGGATGATGGCGGTTGCCATTGCTTTTGCTGTGATAATTGCCAAAGAAATCTTCGGTGGAACCGGCATGAACTTCCTTAATGTTGCACTCGTAGCACGAGCATTCCTCTTCTTCTCTTATCCTTCTAAGATGAGCGGTGAGAGTGTATGGGTTGCCAATGATACCATTTTTGGTCTTGGAAACCAGCTTGCTGACGGCTTTACAATGGCTACGCCTCTGGGCTTGATGGGCCAACATCTGCCGACCAATACCTCTCTGATGGATATGATTGTAGGTCTGATGCCCGGTAGTATCGGCGAAACATCCGTAATTGCTATAGGAGTCGGAGCCATAATTCTCCTGTGGAGTGGAGTGGCCAGTTGGAAGACCATGTTGAGCGTTTTCCTTGGCGGAGGCTTGACAGCTGCCTTGTTCCAGTCACTTGGCTTGTCACCCCTCGCATGGTACGAGCATCTCTTCTTGGGTGGTTTCGCTTTTGGTGCTGTATTTATGGCAACGGATCCAGTTACATCGGCACGCACAGAAACCGGAAAATGGATATATGGCTTTTTGATAGGTTTTATGGCGATAATCATACGTCTTTTCAACCCGGGATATCCAGAGGGAATGATGCTTGCCATCCTATTCATGAATGTCTTTGCTCCATTGATTGACTACTGTGTTGTCGAGCGCAACGTATCAGCAAGAATCAAACGTATTAATAAATAGGAGAAACGATTATGAAACTAAATACAAATTCAAATACATACATTCTTGCATACGCGTCTCTCTTGGTCATTGCCGTGGCATTTGTTCTGGCTTACTTCTCTCAGACGCTGAAACCCATTCAGGATAAGAATGTGGCATTGGACAAAAAGAAGCAGATTATAGCTGCCCTGAACATCCGTGATGTCAATGACAATCAGGTAGAAGAGTATTATAACAAGCTCGTTGAAGCCGACGAAATCATCAATGAGAAGAATGAAGTTCTTTCAGCTGGCAAGCCCGGCGGAGAGAATGATGGTTTCAAGCTCAATGGCGGTGATTTCAAAGCCGGTAAGCTCGCTCTGTTTGTATGCAATGTAGACGGACAAAAGAAATATGTAATGCCAGTCTATGGCATGGGCCTTTGGGGCGGCATTAGTGGATATATTGCCATCAACGCGGATAAGGAAACCATTTATGGCGTTTACTTTAACCACGAAGGTGAGACCGCTGGTCTGGGAGCCGAAATCAAGGATAACCAGAAGTGGCAGCAGCAGTTCTGTGGCAAGCATCTCTTTGCTGATGGTAATCAGGATGCTGTCGCTCTCTCTGTCTGCAAGAAGGTTGACAATCCTGCTACTCAAGTAGATGGAGTAAGTGGAGCCACTCTGACTTGCGATGGTGTTACCCGCATGATTCACGAAGGACTTGGCAAGTACCTTGTTTTCTTAAAGGATAAATAATGTATACATATAAAATCAAAGATTATGTCATTATTCAACAAACAAAATAAAGAGGCATTGATTAATCCCCTCAATCTGGACCATCCGATTCTTGTCCAGGTGTTGGGAATCTGCTCTGCTTTGGCTGTTACTTCCCAGCTTAAGCCTGCGATAGTAATGGGATTGGCAGTGACGGTTATTACCGCTTTTGCCAATACTATCATTTCTATTATCCGCAATACGATACCTATGCGTATTCGTATTGTCGTACAGCTTGTTGTCGTTGCTGCATTGGTAACGATTGTCAGCCAGATACTCAAGGCCTTTGCCTACGATGTAAGTGTGCAGCTGTCTGTATATGTAGGTCTGATTATCACCAACTGTATCCTCATGGGACGCCTCGAAGCATTTGCCATGACCAACAAGCCATGGCCATCATTCCTCGATGGTATCGGAAACGGTCTTGGTTACGCCATGGTGCTGGTCATTGTCGGTGGAATCCGCGAGTTGCTTGGCCGCGGCACCCTGCTTGGCATGGACGTCATCCCTGGTTTCGTTTACGATTTCGGGTATGTCAACAACGGCATGATGACTATGCCTGCAATGGCGTTGATACTTTTGGGATGCGTTATTTGGGTACACCGTGCATTTTTTTACACTGAAAAATAAATCATTATGGAACATGCTTTAAGCTTATTACTCCGTTCTATTTTTGTAGATAATATGATCTTCGCATTCTTCCTCGGAATGTGCTCATTCCTTGCGGTTTCGAAGAATGTGAAGACCTCATTCGGACTCGGTGCTGCAGTTACATTCGTGCTGTTGGTCACCGTGCCTGTCGATTACTTGCTTCAGACTAAAGTATTAGGTCCCGACTGTCTGGTCGATGGCGTTGACCTCTCATATCTCAGCTTCATCATCTTCATTGCGGTGATTGCCGGTATCGTGCAGTTAGTTGAGATGGTTGTCGAGAAGTACAGTCCGTCTCTTTATGCTGCACTGGGTATCTTCTTGCCTTTGATAGCTGTAAACTGTGCCATCATGGGCGCATCGCTTTTCATGCAACAGCGTATCAACATGGACCCATCCAATTCTCAGTATATCGGTAGCGTAGTTGATGCATTGGTTTATGCTTTGGGCTCAGGTATCGGATGGACTCTGGCCATCGTGGCCATGGGTGCCATACGAGAGAAGCTGCAGTATAGCGATGTGCCTCGTCCGCTTCAGGGCCTCGGCATCACATTTATTATAGTAGGACTCATGGCTATGGCTATGATGTGTTTTAGCGGTCTGAAAATTTAATAGAGCAGGAATATAATTATGGAACAGTTTATATTGTTAAGTATCGGAGTCTTTCTCTTGATTATACTCCTTTTGGTCATTGTGTTGCTTGTCGCAAAGAAGTATCTGAGTCCAAGCGGCAATGTGACTATCACGATAAATGGCGACAAGCAGCTTTCTGTAGAACAGGGAAATAGCCTGATGTCAACCCTGAATGAGAACGGCATCTTCCTGCCTTCTGCATGTGGTGGTAAAGCAAGTTGCGGTCAGTGTAAGGTTCAGGTTCTGTCTGGCGGAGGTGAGATTCTCGATTCAGAGCGTCCACATTTTACCCGCAAGCAGATTAAAGAGCATTGGCGTCTGGGATGTCAGTGCAAAGTGAAGGGCAATCTCGACATCCGCGTGCCTGATAGCGTGATGGGCGTGAAAGAGTGGGAGTGCACCGTCATTTCCAACAAGAACGTCTCAAGTTTCATCAAGGAATTCAAGGTTGCTCTGCCTCCTGGCGAGCACATGGACTTTGTTCCCGGTTCCTACGCCCAAATCACGATACCTGCTTACGATTGCATAGACTATAATGTGGATTTCGATAAGAATGATATCGGCGAAGACTATATCAAGGCCTGGGAAAAGTTCAACATCTTCTCGCTCAAGGCACATAACCCCGTGCCCACAGTGAGAGCATACTCGATGGCCAACTATCCTGCCGAGGGAGATATCATCACCCTTACCGTGCGTATTGCCACAACTCCGTTCCTGCCCCGTCCGCAGGTCGGCTTCCAGGATGTTCCCACAGGCATCGGCTCTTCCTATATCTTTAGCCTGAAGCCCGGTGACAAAGTTATGATGAGCGGCCCTTACGGAGATTTCCATCCCAACTTCACTTCTGGTAAGGAAATGATATGGATTGGTGGCGGTGCAGGAATGGCGCCATTGCGTGCACAGATTATGCACATGACCAAGACGCTCCAGACAAGAGACAGAGAGATGCATTTCTTCTATGGTGCGCGCGCGCTGGGCGAGGCCTTCTTCCTGGAAGACTTCTGGGAACTTGAGAAGGAATTCCCCAACTTCCATTTCCACTTGTCGCTCGACCGCCAAGACCCCAAAGCCGATGCTGCAGGTGTAAAGTATTATACCGGATTTGCGGTTAACTGCATCCGCGATACCTACTTGAAGGATCATGAGGCACCAGAAGATTGTGAATACTATCTCTGCGGTCCTCCCATGCTGATTAAGACAGTAACAGATTATCTCGACAGTCTCGGCGTTGATAAGGATGCAATTATGTACGATAACTTCGGTTAAATTCATAGAAGGATTGGTGTCGTTACGTCTGAAAAGGCGCGGCACCAATCTTTTCATATAAAATAAATAGTGACAGAAGGGCAATAAATCTTGCATCGGGACGTTTTATAGTTAATGAAAAAGCTGTTTATTGTTTGGCTTCATGCGCTATTGGGCATTTTTATAGTATCATGCGATGATGATACTTTTACAATGTCATCCTCGGCAGTCCTTTCTTTTTCTGCCGACACCGTCAATGTTGATACGATTTTCAGTAATACCCCTTCCTCCATGCGCTCATTTTGGGTCTACAATCGCAACGATGCAGGATTGCGTTGTACCTCGGTGCGTCTGGAGCGCGGCAACCAAAGTGGATTCCGTGTCAATGTGCGTGGCGAATATCTTGGTGCCGAGGTCGGTTATCAGACCAACAATATAGAACTCTACAAAGGCGACAGCCTGCGTGTCTTTGTCGAAGTTACGCCCAAGACCCAAAGAGAGCCAGGCCCGCAGTTGATAGAAGACAAACTTACATTTCTTCTTGAAAACGGTGTGAGCCAGACGGTATGTCTCAAGGCATATTCCTGGAACGCCAAGACTTTTGACAAGCTCGATATCACTCGCGATACAACTATTTATGATGCCAATCCGATTCTTATACGGGGAGGAATCCACGTATCCCAAGGAGCTACGTTGCAAATACATGCAGGTACAACCCTCTATTTCAATTCTCAAGCCGGCATAGAGGTTGATGGCACGCTGCGTTCGTTGGGAACCAAGGACGCCCCGGTTGTCCTTCGTGGCTCAAGGCTTGACCGCATGTTCCCCTATCTGCCCTACGATAGAGTTTCGGGTCAGTGGCAGGGCATCAAGTTCAATGCGGAGTCGTATGAAAACGACATCGAGTACACCGATATACATGGCGCCTTCAACGGCATCGTTGCCGATTCGGCCGACATTGACAAGACCAAACTTTCCATCAGACAGTCTACGATACACAATTGCCGTGGCGTAGGATTGTCTTTGAATTACGTCAAGGCAATCGTAGAGAATTGCCAAATCACCAACACCCTTCTGCCTTGTGTCTATGTGAAGGGCGGCGACGTGACCATCAATCATTCTACCATCGCCCAATTCTATCCTTTTGATGGCAATCGCAAACAAGCGTTTACCTTTGAAAGTCCTATTGCACGTCTATTATGTCGCAATAGTATCATCACAGGTTATTCTGATGACGAAATTAATGGTTTAACGGCAGAAGATTGTCATTTCAAATTTGAAACTTGTATAATTCGTACTCCGAAAATAGTAACTAAAGACAGCATTTATTTTATAAACGTGGTCTACGAAGATATTGCCGACACCATACGCTTTGGGAAGAAACACTTCAAGACGATAGACACGCGCAATCTCGTCTATGATTTCTCTCTCGACAGCATCAGTGGGGCTATAGACAAGGCCGACCCTGCCACCTCTCTTCCTATTGACAGACACGGCACCCCGAGAGACCCCAAACCCGACATTGGAGCATTTGAATATAAACAACAATAACTATGAAAGAGTTCAAGATAGAAGTCAACGTAAAGGTTTATCAGTATGATGAACTTTCTGTAGAAGACAAAGAACTTGTGGAACGTGCCAAGGATGCCACTCGTCATTCCTATGCACGTTATAGCCGTTTCTATGTGGGAGCGGCACTGCGACTGGAGGATGGCACCATTCAAATAGGCGCCAATCAGGAGAATGCTGCTTTCCCCTCAGGCTTATGCGCCGAGCGGTCAGCCATATTTGCAGCACAGTCGATGCAGCCCCATCTCGCTATTACTACACTTGCCATCGCAGCCCGCAATGATTCGGGCTTCATCCTTACGCCCATTACTCCTTGCGGGGCTTGCCGCCAGGTGATATTGGAAATGGAAGACCGCTACAACCGACCTATACGCATCCTGCTGTATGGTGAGAATGGCGTATACGAACTGAGCAGTGTCAAGGACTTGCTGCCCTTGTCATTTGTAGATGCCAATATGAAGTTCTGAAACGAAGCTAAAACACATCCTCGTTAAGATTGTGCTTCAAGAAGAAACGTCGTGCTGCTGTGAAGAATAGCAGCACGCCTATGCCATTTACCACTGCAACCATCCAGAAGGCTGCCGTATAATCAAAGAGTTCGGCTATCATACCACCTGCCAAGATGCCTATACCGAAACCGAAATCCCACGAAGTCAATATCGATGAATTGGCTGTCCCTCTCTCATTGTGATGGGCCACATTGATAAACATATTCAGGAAGCCGGGATACATATGGCCGTTGCCCAGACCTATAAGTATGGCTGAGATGTAATAGCCGTACGGGAATGGCATGGCGACAAACAGGGTGTAACCCAACAGGGATAGCAACATGCCATGGGCGGTATTGCGGGTTATATAGCCTTTTCGCAGAGCTTTGGCCCCTTGCAATCGCGACAGGAACAATCCCACCGAGAGGAGCATGAAATAAGTGCCGGTGCCATCCATCACACCGTATTTCTCTTTGCTGTATATGGCAAGATAGTTGCTCAGCACTCCAAAGCAAAAACCGAACAGTGCAATGTTGATGGCCAGCAGCCATGCCCTTGTGAGGAAGAATCGGTCGAGAGACAGTTTTTTGTTGGTTTGGACTGGGCGCCTCGTGCTGTTGGTTTCCAGTGTGGTCAATACTGCCAGTCCGATGAATGCAGTGATTAGGGCTACGCCGAAAAGCCATTTGAAGTCTTGCAGAATGTGATAAATGTACAGTCCGAATGACGGCGCAATAGCCATGGCGAGGTTATTGCTCAATCCGTAATAACCTATACCCTCATTGCGCCTTGACGAAGGCAGTACATCGATGGCACAGGTGGAATTGGCGACAGTGACTGCACCAAACGGCGCACCGTGCAGGGTGCGGACGATGGCGAAAGCCAACAGCGTGCCTGCCCAGAAATATCCTATAAAGCAGGCCGCAAACAGTGAGAAGAATATCAACAGTATGTGTTTGCGGTCGAAACTGTCAACCAGATAACCGCTGAAGGGTCGTATGATGAGCGCCGCGACCGTATAACCAGACAATACCATTCCGATAGTGTCTTTTGAGGCCGCAAAGTACTCATTAAGATATATAGGTAGGAGAGGGGTGAGCACATAAAAGGCAAAGTACAACATGAAGTTGGCAATCATCACCTTTATATAATTGCGGTTCCATAGTCTCTCCATACTGCTTCGATTTACAACATACCCTTAGTGGAAGGCAGTTCGTAATGATAGATGTCTCTACGCACTGCCATCTTGATAGACCTGGCAAAGGCTTTGAAGATGCCTTCTATCTTGTGGTGTTCATTGGTTCCTTCGGCCTTGATGTTGAGGTTCATTTTTGCAGAATCGGACAGGCTTTTGAAGAAGTGCAAGAACATCTCCGTAGGCATATCCCCGATTCTCTCCCTTCTAAATTCGGCATCCCATACCAGCCAGGGTCTGCCTCCAAAGTCGAGGGCCACCTGGCACAGGCAGTCGTCCATAGGCAGACAGTAACCAAAGCGCTCTATGCCTCGCTTGTCGCCGAGCGCTTTCAGGATACATTCGCCTATGACGATAGCTGTGTCCTCTATGGTGTGGTGCTCGTCTACGTTCAGGTCGCCTTTGGCCTTTACCGTCAAATCCACAGTGCCATGCTTGGCAATCTGCTCGAGCATATGGTCAAAGAATCCTATCCCAGTATCGATGTCGCTCTTGCCGCTTCCATCTATGTTCAGACTCACGTAGATAGAGGTCTCGCGGGTATCTCTCTTGATTTCGGCTATACGTTCTCCGCCCAGCAATATCTCAGATATCTTGTCCCACGAAGGGCAGTCGTCGCCCAGGATAAGGGCCTTGCATCCTAAGTTGTGGGCCAATTGTCTGTCGGTATCACGGTCGCCGATGACATAACTGTTAGGGAGGTCGTATTGGGCGTTGTCCATGTATTCCTTGAGCATGCCAGTTCCGGGCTTGCGCATGGGGGAATTGTCTTCAGGGAAATGGTTGTCGATGTGTTGGGCGTCAAATGTGATGCCCTCACCAGCCAAAGTGTTGAGGATGAAATTGTGGACAGGCCAGAAGGTATCTTCGGGAAATGAGTCGGTACCCAAGCCGTCTTGATTACTTACCATTACTAACTTGTAATCAAGATGTTCTTTGATGTATCTTAGGTTCTGGAAGACTCCAGGGACAAACTCCAGCTTTTCGAAGGAGTCAATCTGCTCGTCATCCGGCTCCTTGATAAGCGTGCCGTCTCTGTCAATAAATAAGATTCTCTGTGGTTTCATGTTGGTTTATCTCTTTAGCTTGTCTGTTCTTCTCTGCTTCGTGGACCGTTATCGAACCGCATACATAGCAAGTTGATAATAATTGCCACAGGGAGATGAAGGTTGTTATAAAACAACATACTATGCTGGTCGTTATGAGCATGAAATAGAAACCGGAAGGGGTTCCGTCCACGTCTCCATTGATTATACCAAGGGTGTTTTGTATGTTGGCCAACAATATGATGGTCAAAGGGGTCATAATGATTGCCGCCAGGACTCCAACGATTAATGTGGTAATCATCGTAGACAAGAACAGGAAGCCCCAATGGCGGATTCCTGTCTTATAGCCTGATTTGAAGACGCTGGCTAAACTTTCTTTTTGTTCCAATATATAATGGGTAAACGCATAAAGCAGCGGCAAAAGCAGGGCTGCAACGATGGCTATGACTGAAATCAACAGAATCAGCGCCAACCCGCTTGTTGCCTGTTCAGACATGTTGAATGTCGTCAACCATTTGTTCACGGTTTCGTAGATGACGCCTGTAAGACAACTATTTACAGCTAAACTGAACGCGACGAGAACTATGATTGGCGCGATGCAACGCTTAAGGTTGTTCTTGGTCTTTTCTCCATTGACAATGGCAAATGCCTTTGCCGCAGTCCACAGCCAGCTAACAAATAATAGGATGTACATTGTCACAAGGAAAAGCAAAGAAAGCCAGATGTTGGCGTTGCCAAGGTCATATATCTGCTTGTTTGGCGTGAATGACAAAAGAATTCCCGTAAAGGAAATTGACACGAGAAGCAAGGGTAACCAGGTGGTAAACAATATGGTTTTCAAATGGCTGAATGCCATTGCGGTTGCTTCCTTTAAGCACGCAGAAACGCTTCTGTTAACGTATATACTAT
Source organism: Prevotella sp. P5-64 (assembly GCF_002251285.1). Classification (NCBI taxonomy): domain Bacteria; kingdom Pseudomonadati; phylum Bacteroidota; class Bacteroidia; order Bacteroidales; family Prevotellaceae; genus Prevotella; species Prevotella sp. P5-64. Next base: position 64,687 of record NZ_NPJK01000035.1, on the reverse strand, counting down.
CTTTCATAACTTATCCTTCTTTTAAATTCACTGCAAGTAATGGCTGTAGCAATGGCGACATTGAGACTCTCGGCAGTATCTCTTCCATCGGTAAAGTTGGGTATGAACAGACGCTCTGTGATAAGCGACTTGATAGGGTCAGAAATTCCTTTACCCTCATTGCCCATTATGATGATGCCATTGCTGCTAAGTTCTTTGGTATAAATATCTTCCCCGTTAAGTACTGTTCCATATATAGGCACATCCTCGGGTAGACTCTTGAGGAAAGAAAACAAATCAACGTAACTTATAGATATGTGGGCAATACTTCCCATCGTGGCTTGTACAACCTTGGGGTTGAAGACGTCAACCGTATCCTTGCTGCATACGATTTGAGTTATACCAAACCAATCTGCGATGCGTATGATTGTACCAAGATTTCCAGGGTCTTGTACTCCGTCGAGTGCAAGTATGATTTCCTTTGTAAATGTCGTTGGCAGTTCTGTTTGTGTTTGCGGAAATACTGCCAATACTTCTTGTGGATGCTGTAAGAAACTCAACTTCCTCAGTTCGTCTCCGGTAACTATGTATTCGTCGCAGTCACCATATTGTTTGGCAATACATGGAGGGTTCCACGCTTCAGTATGAACAAGTATCTTAGGGTCATGTTTGGCAAGCAAATCACCAACAACTTTAGGCCCTTCGGCAACAAACACCTGCTCATTATTACGGTATTTTTTCTGGTCTAATGATTTGATATATTTTATCTTTGCTTTACTGATCATTATTGCGAAAATATTTGTTGCAAAGTTAATAATTATTCTGTTGTTTTTTGTAATTTTGTGGAACTAATTGGAATGTTTTGAAATATATTAATCTATATATAGCTTTTTTTATAGCATTACTGTCGTCATGTAGTGCCTCAAAGTTCATATCCGAAAACGAGTACTTGTTGGATAAGGTAGAGTTGAAGTCAACCGAAAAAGGCTTTGACGCCGCCGTGCTTGGCCCCTACATCAAGCAGAAGGCCAACTCCAAGTGGTTCTCCATATTTAAGATACCATTGGCCACATATTCTTTAGCGGGAAAGGACACCGCCAAATGGATTAACCGTACCCTTCGCAATATTGGTGAAGAACCGGTCATTTATGATGTAAATCAGGCTCACCAGAGCCAGAGTGACCTCTTGGCAGCCATGCATAACATGGGGTATATGCATGCTTCGGTGCAATTGAATACGCGCACGAAGGGAAAGAAAATCACGGCTACATATACCATAACTCCGGGGCAAGCCTATTTCATTGACAATGTACATTATATAATTGACGATGACAGCATTGCCAATTTGCTAAAGATAGAGCAGCCCAATTCCAAATTCCATATAGCCAAAGGTACAAAGTTTAGTGTTGACAAGCTCGACAATATACGTAAGCGTATATCAGACTATCTGCTTAACAGCGGTTTTTACCGTTTCAACAAGGATTTTATTCAGTTCACTGTAGATAGCGCAGCCAACTCTCAGCTCCTTGATGTTACCATGCATCTCTATCCTTATCGTGCATACAACGATGCCCCTGCTGTTTTTCATCCGCGTTATAAGGTTGGACGGATTGACTATCATACAGATAACGCAAACGGATATTTGCGCAGAAAGATTATGCTCAACAATACGGCTTTAGTTCAGAACGATTTCTTCAGCGAACAGAAACTTCAGCGTACTTACAATAATTTTGCCAAACTTGGAGCTGTGCGTTATACGAATATCCAGTTTGAAGAGGTTCCTGACAGCCAAGTCTTGAACACGTTAATCGAGTTGACCATGAACAAGCCATCGTCTGTGTCATTCCAACCGGAAGGTACCAACACGGCCGGAGATTTGGGCGCGGCGGTTTCTCTTACATATACGAACAAGAACCTTTTTCATGGAAGCGAGTTGTTGAGCATTGAGTTGCGTGGAGCTTATGAAGCGATTAAAGGTCTTGAAGGATACAACGACCAGAACTACAAGGAATATGGAATAGAGACGCGTCTGGCATTCCCTCGCTTTGTTGCGCCATTCCTTTCTCATTCTTTTACTCGTAACAGTCAGGCTACTTCTGAGCTTTCTTTAAGTTGGAACTTGCAAAATCGTCCAGAATTTCACCGCCGAGTCTTCTCTGCCGCTTGGCGTTATAGATGGGAGGAGGCGCATCATAATCTGTCTTACCGCTTTGATTTGCTCGACCTCAATTATGTGTCAATGCCGTGGATAAGCGAGACTTTCAAGCGTGATTACTTGGACGACGAGGGCAATCGAAATGCCATTCTCCGTTACAATTACGAAGATCTGTTCGTTATGAAGCTCGGTTTCGGATTGAGTTATAATGATGGCAGTGATGCTGTTCGTGCCAATGTCGAGTCTTCGGGCAATCTGCTCAATTCATTGTCGCATATAGCCAAGTTTAAGACCAACTCCAATGGCCAGAACACGCTGTTTGGAATTGCATATGCCCAATACGCCAAGATGGATGTTGACTATACGCACCTTTTTAAGTTTGATGAGCACAACACTTTGGCTGCTCACATTGGATTGGGCATAGCTTATCCTTATGGAAACAGTAAGATTCTGCCCTTTGAGAAGCGGTATTTTTCGGGCGGAGCCAACTCTGTAAGAGGTTGGACTGTCCGTGGCTTGGGCCCAGGTAAGTTTAAGGGAAAAGATGGACGCATTGATTTCATCAACCAAACGGGTGATATGAAACTTGATTTCAATCTGGAGTATCGCACGCACATGTTCTGGAAGCTGGATGGCGCTGTATTTGTTGATGCAGGTAACATCTGGACATTGAAAGAATACACCGACCAGCCCGGAGGCAAGTTTGCCTTCAACGAGTTCTACAAACAGATAGCGGTGGCCTATGGTGTGGGCTTGCGCCTAAATTTCGACTATTTTATCTTGCGTATGGATATGGGCATGAAGGCCATTAACCCTGCCTATGAGTCCAAGGCAGAGCATTATGCATTGGTTCATCCCAATTTTAGTCGTGATTTTGCTTTTCATTTCGCGGTAGGGCTTCCATTCTGATTAGCCATGCACGCTTATCTTTTACCAATGTCCATTCGTAGATGCCTTCTTCACATTCTGCCGGAGGCTCTCCGAATCCGCGAGCTTCCATATAGTTGCTTACCCGCTGCTTCACGTAAGCCTGCCGCTCGTCTGGGCTATAATCTATTGAGATTATTTCCGTAGTAAGTTGGCTTTCCTTTGCCTTGAGTTGTTCTACATCACCTTCTCTGACTTGACTTGCTGCGAATTCCAGCCACTTTATCGATGGGGGAGTACAATACGCCGCCGCTTTGTCATATTGCCAGTTAAAGTAATATGTCGCAAACGAATCAACTCTTTCACTGATGCATTCATCTTCACTGACCGTTGTATGACAAGAGGCAATGAGTGACGTTACACCTATTATTATAAAGGGGACTATGATTTTCTTCATCTTTGTTTAAGCGGACTTAATAACAAATATTCATGATAATGTACTTTTAGCAGCCATGATGCTGTCTGTATGCAAAGTTAATCAAAGCGTGCCCGATAACAAAATAAATCTTATAATTTCTTCTGCGCGATGCGTTTATATATACGAGAAGAAGCCAATTCCGTATGGAACTGGCTTCTGTATTGTTTGTTTGGAATAAGTTGTTGTTTATTTAAGCTTCAGCTTTCTTAGTCTTCTCAGCGTAAACTTCGGGAGAGAGAACTGATACTGTGCTCTTGTTGCGTGAGCCCTTGTGGAAGTAAACCACACCGTCGGTCAATGCGTAAAGAGTATCATCCTTGCCCTGTGCTACATTCTCGCCTGGGAAGTGCTTGTTACCACGCTGACGAACGATGATGTTACCAGCGATGATTTTCTGACCACCCCAGATTTTAACGCCTAATCTTTGTGAAGCTGATTCACGGCCGTTCTTAGAACTACCAACACCTTTTTTATGTGCCATTCTGAAATCCTCCTTTTAAGCGACTACTTGTTTAACTTCTACCTGTGTGAACTGGGCGCGGTGACCATTCTTCTTACGATAGTCCTTGCGACGCTTCATCTTGAAAACGATGACCTTGTCACCCTTAACAAGAGGATTCACAACCTCTACTACTACTTTGGCACCTTCAACAGTTGGTGCACCGACTGTGACAGCTCCGTCTTTGTCGACGAGGAGCACTTTGTCAAATTCAACGGTCTTACCAGCCTCGGCATCCTTGATACGGTGAACGAAGAGCTTCTGGCCTTCCTCTACCTTGAACTGCTGACCGTTAATTTCTACAATTGCGTACATTTGTTATAAAATATAAGTTTTTCCGACAGGCGCCTGATGGTGTTTCAGAACTTGTTCGAGCCCGTACGGACTAAATCGGCTGCAAAATTACTAATTTTTATGGACATAGGCGTTTGTGCCAACTGTTTATTTCTCCGATATTAAGCATATTTAACGTATTGCAGTTAGAATTCAAAGAGCACGCGGGCGTTGAGCATACGGCCGGTGAGATAGTTGGGGACAGCGTATTGCTGATTGGTGACGTCGGTAATCCAATAATAGCTGTTTACATTGTTGATGCCGAGCAAGTTGAGACAGTCTACGCCAAGCCAGACATTCCTGAACGGCATATTCTTCCTCTTTGCTTCATTCTCAAACAATCGATAGCTCATTCCAATATCTGCGCGTTTGTATGCAGGGGCTCTGAAAGAGTTGCGCTCGGTTTCTCTGTGAGGCGCCGAGAATGGCAGACCGTCGGCAAAGGCAAGGCGAAGAGCCATCTTCCATCTGTCGGTTCCGGGGAAGTAATCTGTAAAGAACAGGTTCATGGCCCACCGCTGGTCTGTGGGCAACGGCATGGAGTGGCCGTTCAGCTTCATTTGGGTTTTCATCAAGGATAGTGATATCCAAGAGTCTGTTCCTGGTACAAATTCACCATACAGCTTCATGTCCAGTCCAGCTGCATAACCGCTGCAGATGTTGTCACCATAATATACCACCTTTACATTATTAATAGAGTAGGGTATCAGGTTCTGCAGTATCTTGTAATATGCTTCGGCTGTAAATCGGAAAGGGCGGTTCATGCTTCTGAAGCGATAGTCATAACCCGCAACGAAGTGTATCGATCGTTGGCTTTTTATCTTTTCGTTCAGCCGTGCCACGGTTACATGGTTGACGGTAGTAGTATCACGAAGCTCTTTGAAGAAGGGCGCTTGGTAGTAGATGCCGGTTGCGATGCGCAGTGTGGTGTTTGGCGACCAAGCCGGAATGATGCCCAATGAGATGCGGGGCGACAAGATTGTTTCCTTGTTGAAGTTCCAGTGGCTCATACGCAGTCCGTAGTTGAGCGTATAGAGGGTAGTGGCGCTGTCCGTACCCGATGTAAATCGCCACGTATCCTGTATATATGACTCTATGCGAGAAGCATCCAGCTGGTTTCGGGTGCGCATGGAGTATATCATATACAGGTCCTCGCCGGTATTGGGTACGTTGTAACCAGCCGAATCACGCATCTCATATTCTATGGAGTTCTCTTTGATATGCTCCCTTTTGAGCGTCAATGCGGCTTCGATGTCGTGCTTCTTGATTTTGCTTGTCAGCATCAGCTTCAGACTTTGCACGCGGGCTTGGAGATAGTTGCGGGCGCTCTCGAAATACGTTCCGACAGCCATATTCTCATTGGTCTCGGTCTGGGTGAGCCAGTATTGGCCCTGTATGTCGTAGGTCTCACGCTCTTTGGTTGAGAATGCCGATGCAATGAGTGACAACCGCGTCTTGCTGTTAAGGTTTCGGTTGATTGCCAATGAACCAAAATAGGTGCGGAAGAGGTCTTTCTCCTGGCCGTCAAAATAGACCTTGAAATTCATTACGTTCTGCATCGTGCCGAAGGCCGTGTTGCGGTCTTTGGGATAGAAGTTGTAGTGACTTTCCGAGATGTTACCGATGAAATCAATCTGCCAACGCTTGTCGGGAGTATAGCTCAGATAGGTCTGATAGTCCAGGAAGTTAGGCTTGTACTCTCCGTTTTCCTGCAGCGACCCCAAAAGATATTTATTGGTTTTGTATCTCACGCCATTGGCCCACGCTATCTTCTTGTTGGCCAAGCCCACATAGGCGCTTGCGCCCAACAGGCTTGCCGAAGCATTGGCTTCAAACCGCTGTGGCCGTTTATAGGTGATGTCGAGAGCCGATGACATCTTGTCGCCATACTTTGCCTCAAATCCTCCAGTCGAGAACCCAATCTTCGCCACCATGTCTGGATTGATTACCGATAAGCCCTCCTGTTGTCCAGACCTCACAAGGAATGGGCGGAAGACCTCTACATTATTAATATATACGCTGTTCTCGTCAAAAGAGCCTCCTCTTACGTTGTATTGAGAGCTCAGTTCGCTATGGGTTGATACTCCCGCCTGACTTTGTATGAGCTCTTCCACTGCATTGCCACCCACTGAGGGCGACATCTTCATGTCCTTGGTCTTCAGTTCCTGAGTCTGGCCGGTCTGTATCTTTTCTCCTTTCACTTCGACTTCGCCGAGCGTGTTGACGTCGGCATACATGACCACGTGGAGGTTCTGTCTGCCACGAGGGTTGCGCAGTACGCGGGTCTTGGCACGATAACCCAGCATCGAGAAGCGTATGACCACCGAGTCGGCAGAGTGGAGGGTGAGGGTGAATGAACCCTTGGCAGACGTGAGAGCCACCTTGCCTTGGCGGGCACAGGTTACAGACGCAAACTCGATGGGATTGTCCTTGTCGTCGGTAACCCGTCCTTGCAAGACAAAGCTCTGACTATATGTAGAGAGGCATACTGAAGCCAGCAAAGCCAATAATACGAATTGTTTCATAACCATATAACGCAAGATAGGGCCGATTATTGTGTCAGCCCACTATCCACTTGCAAATAATCGTATTGACAAGCGGAACATTCAGGTGGTACCATCTGTACTTGTTGGTTGAAACCGCACCGAGATTTAGCATCATCTTCGTCAGTGTGTTGTGCATGGAGGGCTGACCGGCGTCGACGATGAAGAATTTGCCGCAGTCCCGACGATAGGCCTCTTCGATGGCATGCCATACAGAGATGTGGAATGCATGATTCTTGGGAACCAATTTTTTGTTCGTCACGGCATAACAGCCATACGCATTGCCATTGGCGAAGAGGCATACACATCCGGCAACCACTTTGTTGCCGTTGGTCGTGACATAGATTTTGATTTGTGGATTGTGATGATACTCACGGATAAGTTCCTTGTTGGGCAGAAAACTTTGAAGCACGTAGCGATAGGACTTCTTGAGGAGCTTGCAGAACTCCTTGACCTCTGCGTCGCTGGTCGCTTCGCGCGTCTGCAGACCCATTTCCGTGAGTTCTTTGAGGTATCTGCTGCTTTTCAGACTCAATCTGTCTGTCGGGTTTGCCTCCTTCAGGTCCAGGTGAGTCTCCATCCAGCCGGTGGGGAAGTAACCGCAGGCTCTCAGATGTTGATAACCATACATCTTGAAAGGTATGTTGGAGAACTCGATGTATAGACACAGCTTCATTTTCAATATCCTTGTCAGTCGTCCGAGCAACATTCCGAATATCTCCTGGGGATTGGCATTGTCGGTATAGTCGCCTGTGCCGAAGACGCGGGCTTGCTTGTACAGATAGAGCGGCAACAGGCTCTTGCGCCAACGGGTCACAGCCAGCAGCTGACCCACTACTTGTCCGTTTTCATCTTCAGCTATGGCCATATAAGGGGTATGGCCTGGTGCCTGTTCATACATTCTGAACAGTACAAGGCTGTGCTGAAACTGCCAGCTTGCCGATTGTGGCATATCTGTGCCTCTTGATATGATGCGCGTTCGTATTTGGTGCATTTGGCAAATATACGAATTACATTTGTAACTGCCAAAACAAATGCAGAATTTATACCTGCCGGAGCATATTGCCCCTTGCGAGTATAAAATCTGCCATCTGTCATGTCTGTGATTATCTACAGCTGTTCGCGGCTTAGCACATAGACAAGCGCACTTGCTCTGCCGTCTCTCCTGATAGGCGATAGTGGCGTCCGGGAGATTTCCTGCAACTCGCGCGAAGCTGCGCAGTGCGACTGCCGGGTAAGGCGAGCATAATCACCGACGCGCATGAAGGGATGGGCTCCATCGCTCAGATAGCCGACGGCAAGGCCGATACGCTCTTCCTTGCTGTAGGGCGACTTGCGCAGCCGGTGCTCTTTGTCGCGTACCAAGGTGCATTGCGAGGAAATCGTGCGGACCAGCTGCGAGGCTGCCCTGTAGATTATGCCCGTCACCTTCAGACTTCTTGCGTTGGTTTCTTTTCCCGTGTCCGAACCAGTCAGGTCTTTGGGCATCGTCATGCCGACAGACGCCCTGAAAGTCCCGATGCCGTCGATTGTCACCGAATTGCCAGAAGCCATTTCCAGCGACATCTGCTTGCCGATGGCTGCGATTACCTGTACCACCTGTCCCTTGTCAAGGCCCGAACCGGGATAGGTAAGGCGTCTTACCAGTTCGTCGAAGTCAATGTTCTCGTTGACTTTCATGCGGTAATAGAATTTCTTTTCGCCCGTGTTTCTGAGGTCGGGCATCTCCTGTTTGAAATACTTTGCCATAGTTAGATGCAATAAGTCAGTAAATAGTTTGATGTGTAATTCATGGTGCAAATGTAAGCATAATTTTCTCTTACCACCAAATCCAAAGTTAGTCTAAGGCGCGATTTAACAGATGTCAACCATCGTTTAATAATTTCACACTTCGCCCTCGCCGTTTCATGGTTTACAATCAGTTTTTGCTTGGTCTGCAATCAGTTTTTGCTTAGACTACGGCATGTATGGCTGCGTCGTCTATATACTCATTGCGACCACCGGAAACCGGTCAATTATCGTGAAAGTGAGGAAAAATGTCGGAAATTATTTTGAATTCTTCTTCGCTATCACTAACTTTGTATCAGATAATAACGACGGCGGATAGCACCGTTGTCACATTAATCAGTAAAGACGTATGGATTTCAAAGATTTAGTAGCACATCGACGCAGTCATCGCCGTTTCAGTGATGAAGAGATTGCCCCCGAGGCTCTGCAGCTCATACTGCGGTCGGCGCTTATGTCGCCGACATCCAAAAGTAGCCGCAAATGGCATTTTGTAGTGGTAGACGACAAGGTGGCGCTCGAGAAGATGGCCGACGCCAAAGAGGCTGGAGCCGCCTTTCTCAAGGGTGCACCCTTGGCCATCGTGGTTTGCGCTCCCCCCGACGAGGATGAATGTTGGATAGAAGACGCGTCCATCGCTGCGGTTACCATACAGTATCAGGCTGCCGACCTGGGCTTGGGTTCCTGCTGGGCGCAGATGCACGGCCGCGGTCTCTCCGACGGTACCACCGCCGACGAGGTCATTCACGGCATCCTGGGACTCGATGATGCCTACAAGGTATTGTGTGTCATCGCTATAGGTCATTGTACCGATGAGCGCAAGCCTCAGAATGAAGATGCGCTGAAATGGGAAAATGTTACAATATACAACGGGAATGATTAATTACGATTTAACCAAGGTCAAGGCCATCATCTTCGATGTAGATGGCGTGCTTTCGGCCGAAACGATAGGCATGGATGACGAGGGCCAGCCTCTGCGCACGGTCAACATCAAGGATGGCTATGCCATACAGCTTGCCTGCAAGATGGGGCTGCATATAGCCATCATGACTGGTGGCCGTTCGGAAGCTATTGTCAAACGATACACCTACCTCGGGGTAGGCGATGTCTACATCAACTGCTCTATGAAGATGGAGACCTATCAGGAGTTCAAGGCAAAGAACAATCTGGATGACAGCGAGGTTATCTATGTGGGCGACGACATCCCCGACTATCAGGTGATGCGTCGCTGCGGTTGTCCGTGTTGCCCCGCCGACGCCTGTTCCGATATCCAGGAAATCAGCACCTATGTCAGCCGCTGCAAGGGTGGTTACGGCGTAGGCCGCGACATCATCGAGCAGGTGCTCATGGCTCAGGGAAAATGGTTGAGCGACAGCAAGGCTTTCGGTTGGTAATCGTATTAATATCAAGACGATGATAGATACTCCTTATCATATAATCCTTGCCTCCAACTCTCCCCGCAGGAAAGAACTTCTGGGCGGATTGGACTTGGAATACGAAGTGCGCGTGGTTCCCGGTATCGAGGAAAACTATCCCGACGGACTTACCCCCGAGCAGATACCCCAATATCTGGCTTGCCAGAAGGCTCAAGCCTATACGCTGAGTGCCGGAGAGATGCTGATAACCGCCGATACCGTTGTGGTGTTGGACGGAGAGGTTCTGGGCAAACCTGCCGATGAAGCCCAGGCCAAAGCAATGCTGGCTAAACTGAGCGGCAAGACACATACCGTGGTCACCGGCGTGGCTCTTACTACCCTGGCCAAACAGCACGCCTTCCACGTGGTGACAGAGGTAACCTTCAAGCAGTTTACCCAGCAGGAAATCGATTACTATGTGACTACCTATCGCCCCCTGGACAAGGCCGGTGCCTATGGCATCCAAGAGTGGATAGGTTTCATAGGTGTCACTGCGCTCAAAGGTAGTTTCTTCAATGTGATGGGGCTGCCAGTACAACGCATATACGAAGAGATATTCAAGTTCTGAGTATCCCCCAATGAAGTAAGGACAAATCCCGTTTTGGCATGTCGCGATGCAGCCTGCCAAAACGGGATTTCCCTTGTGCAGTGGCTATCTGCGGCGCTTGCAACATGCAATTTTTCTTAAAATAAAGTGATATTTCTCCTTTTTTAATATAATTTAGAACCTATCTTTCGGCTCTATGTTTGTTTTGTAGTACTTTTGCACCAAAATCAACATAAAAGCAAAAAAGATTATGGCAGAAGCTATCGATATCCGCGAACTCAATGTGCGGATAGAACAACAAAGTACCTTTGTCACCAATCTGACAACAGGTATGGATCGCGTAATAGTAGGACAAAAACATCTGGTTGACTCGCTTCTTATTTCCCTCTTGAGCGATGGTCATATATTGTTGGAAGGCGTACCCGGCCTGGCAAAGACTCTGGCGATAAAGACCCTGTCACAGTTGATAGACGCCAAATATAGCAGAATACAGTTTACTCCCGACTTGTTGCCTGCCGACGTTGTAGGAACAATGATTTATAGTCAGAAAGAGGAAGCCTTCCAGGTCAAGAAGGGCCCTGTATTTGCCAATTTTGTACTTGCCGATGAGATAAACCGAGCTCCCGCCAAGGTGCAAAGCGCTCTGCTCGAGGCCATGCAGGAACACCAGGTGACTATTGGTGACAATACGTTCAAGCTGCCTACTCCCTTCCTGGTTATGGCTACCCAGAACCCCATTGAACAGGAAGGCACCTACCAGCTTCCCGAAGCCCAGGTAGACCGTTTCATGCTCAAGGTCATCATAGACTATCCCACACTGGAAGAGGAGAAGAAGATTATGCGTGAAAACCTTGTGGGCGGTCTTCCACAGGTAATGCCTGTGACAACCGCCGAAGAGATAATGCGTGCGCGTGAGGTGGTAAGCCAGGTTTATATCGATGAAAAGATAGAGCAGTACATCGCCGACATCGTATTTGCCACACGTTATCCCGACCGTTATAATCTCAAGGAGCTCAGCGACCTGATTACCTTCGGTGGCAGCCCCCGTGCCAGCATCAATCTGGCCAAGGCCGCCCGTGCCTATGCCTTCATCAAGCATCGCGGTTATGTGGTGCCCGAGGATGTGCGTGCCGTCGCTCACGACGTTTTGCGCCATCGCGTAGGATTGAGCTATGAGGCAGAGGCCAACAATGTCACTGCCGAAGAAATCGTATCCAAGATTATCAATAAAGTTGAAGTTCCTTGATGGAAACATCTGAAATCTTAAAGAAGGTCAGGAAGATAGAGATAAAGACTCGTGGATTGAGTCAGAACATCTTCGCCGGACAGTATCACTCAGCCTTCAAAGGAAGAGGTATGGCCTTTTCCGAGGTTCGTGAATACCAGTATGGCGACGACGTGAGAGATATCGATTGGAATGTAACCGCCCGTTTCCACCGTCCTTATGTCAAGGTGTTTGAAGAAGAGCGCGAACTTACGGTGATGCTCCTTGTCGACGTCTCGGGTTCGCTCGACTTCGGTACGTCGCATCAGTTGAAGCGCGAGATGGTTGCCGAGATTGCTGCCACGCTGGCTTTCAGCGCCATACAGAACAATGACAAGATTGGCGTGATACTCTTTTCTGACCGGATTGAGAAATATATCCCGCCAAAGAAGGGCCGCAAGCACATCCTCTATGTTATCCGTGAGATGCTCAACTTCAAGCCCGAGAGCAAGCGTACGGACATCGGCATGGCTATCGAGTTTCTCACCCGTGTGGCCAAGCGTCGCTGTACGGCTTTTGTCTTAAGCGACTTCTATACACGCAACGACTTTGAAAAGCAGTTGCAGATAGCCAGCCAGAAACACGACATCGCCTCGATACAGGTCTATGACCCGCGTGCCAAAGAGCTACCCGATGTAGGATTGCTCAAGGTGTGTGATGCCGAAACCGGCCACGAGACTTATATCGACACTTCGAGCAAGAAGCTGCGCCAGGCTCATGCCAATTATTGGCGCCAGCGGGAGAGTGTGCTCAGGCAGACTTTCGTCAAATGTAATGTCGACTGGGTGTCGGTGGCTACAAATGAAGACTATGTGCGCAGTCTGATGTTGCTCTTCGCCCAGCGTGGACATAGTTAAGTATGAATAGAGAATAAGTAGTTTATGTATTTTAGATATTTGCTTTTATCAATGTGTTGTCTGCTGCTGGGCGTAAAGTCGTCAGCACAGGTAAGCGTTGAAGCCAAAATCGACTCCATAAGCATTCTTGTGGGTGAGCAGACCAACCTGGAGGTTGCCGTCACAGCCCGCAAAGGAGCAAAAATCGTATGGCCCAACATCAAACCGTCGCACTATCTCGTTCCCGGTGTCGAAATCATTGATGTGGCCGATGGCGACACTTCGGAAGTGGACAACAACGTAAGGATAAGTAAAAGAATTACATTGACATCTTTCGATGAGAAACTCTATCCTATACCCGGCATGAAGGTAAAGGTGGATGGAAAGCCCTATGAGGCCAACCAGTTGGCACTGAAGGTAATGACTATCGATGTCGACACGCTTCATCCCAATCAGTTCTATCCTCCCAAGACCGTGCAGAACAATCCGTTCTTGTGGAGTGAATGGAGCGGTCTGTTCTGGATGAGCGTATTGGTACTGGCGCTGATGGGTGGTATCTTCTACCTGTATATCCGTCTGCGTGAAAACAAGCCAATCATTGCCAAGATACGTATTGTCAAGAAGGTGCTGCCTCACCAGCGTGCCCTCTCTGCCATGGAGAAAATCAAGGCAGAACATCTGGAACGTTCGGACGACCAGAAGACTTACTACACGCAACTCACTGATGCTCTGAGACAATATATCAATGAGCGTTTTGGTTTCAACGCCATGGAGATGACTTCCTCGGAGATTATCGAGCGTTTGCGGCAGAATGGCGACAAGAAGATGATAGGTGAACTCAAAGAGCTGTTTGAGACAGCCGACCTCGTGAAGTTTGCCAAGTACTCTACGCTCATCAACGAGAACGACCTGAACCTGGTAAACGCCATCAACTTCATCGACCAGACCAAGTTGGAGAATGTGCCTACCGAAGAGAGGGTAGTGCCTCAACTGAGTCAGGAAGACAAACGAACAAAGAATACACGACGCGCCATAAAATGGCTGTTAGCCCTATCCTCTACATTGGTGATAGTGCTATTGGCTTACATCATTTATAGTGCCATTCAACTAATCAGTTAAATATGGAATTTGCCAATAAAGAGTATTTCTTTCTGCTTCTCTTGCTGATACCTTATGTGCTTTGGTATTTTCTGTATCGCAAGAAGAATGAGCCCACAATACGAATGAGTGATACATTCGCATACCAATATGCTCCCAAAAGCTGGCGTATAAGGATTATCAACCTGCCGATGCTGCTGAGATGTATCACCTTTGTTCTGATAGTAATCATTCTGGCTCGGCCACAGACCCACAATGCATGGGATAAAAAGGAGGTCGAAGGCATCGATATCATGCTCGTCATGGACGTGTCGACCTCAATGTTGGCTGAAGACCTGCGCCCCAATCGTATAGAGGCCGCCAAGAATGTTGCCGCCGAATTTATCAATGGGCGTCCTAATGACAATATCGGCTTGACGATATTTGCAGGCGAGGCATTTACCCAGTGTCCGATGACAACCGACCATACATCGCTGCTCAACATGCTTCAAACCGTGCGCACGGACATCGCGGCAAGAGGCTTGATACAGGATGGAACAGCTGTAGGAATGGGTTTGGCAAGCGCGGTGGCACGACTGAAGGACTCAAAGGCCAAAAGCAAAGTGGTAATCCTGCTCACGGACGGTTCGAACAACATGGGAGACCTCTCGCCAATGACCTCGGCACAGATAGCCAAAAGCATGGGCATCCGCGTATATACCATCGGAGTGGGTACAAACAAGGTGGCACGTTATCCGGCGATAGTTGCTGGCGGCGTGCAGTATGTCAACATACCTGTAGAGATAGACACCAAGACGCTGAGTGATATAGCTGCCACAACGGATGGCAATTTCTATCGGGCAACCAACAATGCCGAGTTGAAGAATATCTACAAGGATATCGACAAGTTGGAGAAGACAAAGATGAACGTAAAGAAATTCTCTAAGAGATATGAGGCTTATCAGCCATTTGCCATTGCGGCCATCCTTTGTCTGCTTTTGGAAATATTATTAAGAACAACGGTATTAAGAAGAATTCCCTAAATTATGAGATTCGAAGATTCTATATATTTATGGTTACTGTGGGTGGTGCCGATACTTGCCTTCATCAGACTGGTAGTATGGCGCCAGCGGCATAACAAGTTCAAGAAATTTGGCGACCCCCAACTCTTGAAGTTGCTTATGCCTGATGCTTCTCCGTATAGACCTACGGTAAAATTCTGGCTTTGTCTTGCCGCATTGTCATTGCTGATTATTGTCCTCGCACGCCCGCAGATGGGTTCTAAGGTGTCGCAAGAAAAGCGAAACGGCATAGAGTTGATTATTGCAATGGATATCTCAAATTCGATGAAGGCACAGGATGTGGTTCCCTCGCGTCTGGACAAAGCCAAGTTTATGGTAGAAAGCCTGGTCGACAATTTCAATAATGACAAAGTGGGACTTGTGGTCTTCGCCGGCGATGCTTTTGTGCAGCTGCCGATAACCAGTGACTATGTATCAGCCAAGATGTTCCTGCAAAATATCAGTCCGTCGCTTATCAATACCCAAGGCACCGACATCGCTAAAGCCATTGACATATCCATGCACAGCTTTACACAACAGGAGAAGGTGGGTAAGGCTATAATCCTCATCACCGATGGTGAAGACCATGAAGGTGGCGCGTTGGAAGCAGCCAAAGCCGCAAAGAAGAAGGGTATCAATGTGTTTATCTTGGGCGTGGGTAGCGAAAAAGGTGCTCCAATTCCCAATGACGATGGTGGATACTTGACTGACAATACGGGGCAGACGGTTATGTCTGTTCTGAATGAAAAGATGTGTCGTGATATCGCTCAGGCAGGAAGTGGCATGTACATCCATGTAGACAATACAAGTGATGCGCAGGACAAACTGAACAACGAACTTGAAAAGTTGCAGAAGGGAGACTCTGACAGCGTGATTTACAGCGAATACAACGAGCAGTTTCAAGCATTTGCAATCTTGGCAATGATTCTTCTTATCATAGAAGCGTGTCTCCTGGAGGTGCGCAATCCCTTATTCAAGAACATCAAATTGTTTAAAAAGAAATGAGATTACGGTATATTTTCTTGATATCTATATTGCTTACTATCAGCGCTCATCTGTCAGCCCAGAATGACAGACAATTGGTGCGCATAGGTAACAGGTTCTTCTATGAACAGAATTACGCAAAAGCAGAAATTGAATATCGTAAGGCTATAGCCAGTAATGGCGGAAATACTCAGGCCATATACAACTTGGGGTGTGCGTTGCAAGCACAAAAGAAAGACTCTGCAGCGATAAAACAATATGAACTTGCAGGCAAAATCGAAACCAACAAGATAAGAAAGTCAAAGTCTTATCACAATATAGGCGTCATTTGCCAGTCTCACCAAATGTACAAGGAAGCCATCGAAGCCTATAAGGAAAGTCTGAGAAACAATCCTGCTGATAATGAGACTCGTTACAATTATGTATTGTGTAAGCGGTTGCAGAAAAATCAGAAGAATCAAAACGACAAGCAACAAAACAAAGACGACAATAAGGACAAAAAGAACAAGGACAAGAAACAAGAGAACAAGGATAATCAGCAGCAGAAGCAGCAGCAGAGTAATGAGCAAATGAGCAAAGACAATGCCGAGCAACTGCTTAATGCAGCTATCCAGGAAGAGAAGGCTACGCAGCAGAGACTGAAGAAATCGATGCAGAAGCCACAAAAGCGAAACTTGGACAAGAATTGGTGATTTTGTCAGATACGTGTTCTTTTTTATAATCGCAATCATAATGACAGACATATTGAATGAATTGAAGATGAAACGATATATATTGATACTCGTTGGTATTTATATTACAATGGCCATCAAGGGACAGCATATTAACGTTGCTGCCCCTTCTCGGGTTAATGTCGGTGAAAATTTCAGAGTGGCATATACAGTAAGCACTCAGGATGTCGATGATTTCAGATCAAACATGCGTTCTACTGACGAAGTCGAAGTCATCGCTGGACCTTATGCCTCCAAAGTCTCAAGTTTCAGTATGGTCAATGGTCATACAACTTCCAGTTCATCCATAACATACACATATACTCTATATGCCAACAAGGCCGGAATATTCACAGTTCCCGCCGCTCACGCTAAAATCCATGGCAAAACTATTGCCTCTCATAGTACAAAGATAACGATATCCGGTCAGGCGCGTAGCAACAATAACAATGCTCACAACAATCCAAACACTTCTGCCATCCATGAACAAGGTAGCAGAATATCTGGTAACGAACTCTTTATCAAGGTAAGTGCTAACAAACGCAAGGTTCATGAACAGGAGCCTATCTTACTGACTTACAAAGTGTATACAACGCTGGAGCTGACTCAGTTGGAAGGAAAGATGCCGGACTTGACAGGCTTCCATACACAAGAAGTCAAGTTGCCGCAACAGAAG
The DNA here is from genome assembly GCF_002251285.1 of Prevotella sp. P5-64. Classification (NCBI taxonomy): domain Bacteria; kingdom Pseudomonadati; phylum Bacteroidota; class Bacteroidia; order Bacteroidales; family Prevotellaceae; genus Prevotella; species Prevotella sp. P5-64. The sequence continues at coordinate 47,478 of NZ_NPJK01000035.1, read as the reverse complement.
AGTTTCCATATAGAGAGGGTTAATGGTCGTCCATATAGATGCGTAACATGGAGCCAGTACGTCATGTACCCTCAAATGACAGGTAGCTTGAAGATACCAAGCATCACTTTCCATGGTATCGTGGTTCAGGAGAATCGCTCGGTTGATCCTTTTGAGGCTTTCTTCAATGGCGGCTCTGGTTATGTGGAGGTAAAACGCGACATCGTTGCCCCGGGCTTGTCCGTTGAGGTAGAGCCGTTACCCACAAAACCGGCGAATTTCTCTGGCGGAGTCGGTAAATTCAATATCTCTGCCCAGGTAGACAACAAGGATATCAAGGCGGGTGAGCCTCTTAACTTCAGAGTCGTTATCGGTGGTTACGGCAACTTGAAACTTATCAAGCAGCCTGTTGTAAAGTTCCCCAAAGATTTCGACCAGTACGATGCAAAGATTACAGACAAGACCAAACTTACGTCCAATGGCTTGGAGGGAAACATGATTTATGACTTCCTTGCCGTTCCACGCAATCAAGGCAACTATACAATACCTCCCGTTGAGCTCGTCTACTATGATGTTGACCGCAATCAGTATCGCACAGTGAAAACCCAGGCCATTAATTTGCAGATAGCTAAAGGCGATGGCAAGAGTGGTAGTGTCTCTGACTATGCCAAAGATCAAAATACTGATATCCGTGGCATCAAAGAAGGCGGTGTCACAATCAAAGATTTCTCTTCAATGTTCTTTGGTAGCGTAGCCTATTGGACTTCATTGATTATTGTAGTCGTAATCTTTATCGTATTGCTGGTTGTTTTCAGAAAGAGGGCAGTCCTTAACGCCGACGTGGTCAGAATCAAGGGCAAGAAGGCCAACAGAATTGCAACCAAACGACTGAGGAAGGCAAGCAAACTGATGATACAAGGCAAATCCGATGAATTCTATGACGAGGTGCTTAGAGCTTTGTGGGGATATGTCGGCGACAAGTTGAATATGGCTATCGAAGAATTGTCAAGAGATAACATTTCGCAGACATTGGCCAATCACAGCGTTGATGATGCTACCATCCAGAAGTTTACTGATGCCTTGACAGAGTGCGAGTTTGAAAGATTTGCGCCCGGAGACCCAGCGGGCAACATGAACAAGACTTTTGAATCTGCAATGACTGCCATTATTGAAATTGAGAAAGTGATGAAAAAGAAGAACCGTATCAATACGAAAGCGTTGTTGGTAGTGATGGCGCTGGCAGTTTCATGCCAGGTTGGTGCTGTTACCAAAGAGAATGCTGACAAGGAATATAAGAGAGGTAACTACCAACAGGCCATACAGGATTATCAAGAGCTCCTGAAGAGCGGTAAATCTCCTGAGATTTATTATAATCTCGGCAATGCGTATTTCCGTTCTGACAACATTTCGCAATCAATTCTCGCCTACGAGCGTGCGTTGTTGTTGTCGCCCGGAGACGCTGATGTACGGTTTAACCTGAAATTTGCGCGCAACAAGACCATTGACAAGATAGTACCAGAAGACCAGATGTTTTTTAAGACATGGTATCAGTCACTGGTATTTTACACTGGCATTGATTCTTGGGCTATTGTCAGCCTAGTGTCCATCATCGGAGCATTGTCTTTGGTCCTTTTCTACTTATTTGGCAATCGAGTATTGGTCAGGAAGGTAGGTTTCTATGGCGCCTTAGTTCTTATCGTTGTCACCGCATTCAGCATGCTTTTCGCGCAACAACAAAAGGAGATGCTGTTACACAGAACAGGCGCAATTATCATTTCTTCCACGGTTAATGTGAAGAAGACGCCAGCTCCTACATCTACTGATGTTTATGTCTTGCATGAAGGTACGAAGGTAGACATAACAGACCAGTCCATAGAGGGTTGGTACGGCATCAAACTTGCTGATGGAAGAGAGGGATGGATTAAGTCTTCATCTTTGGAGAAGATATAATTAGCTGTAATAAAGCATGAATTATTCTACACTATATGACGCAGACAAAACCTTGCTGATGGTCTTCAATGGGAGCCATTGCGCCTTCGTTGACAGATTGGCAGTGACGCTGACTTGCGGCTATATGTGGATACTGCTTTATATTGCCCTCTTGCTGTTGGTCATAAATAACCATAAAACTGTGGTCCAAATCTCATTGGTCATAGGCATGGCTTTGCTTGCTATAGTCTTGAGCGAGGGAATGGCAGACTTGATAGTCAAGCCACTCGTTGCTCGACTTCGTCCCATCCATGATACACTTATGCAAGATTGTGTTCAGGTCGTCAACAATTATCGTGCAGAGGGATATAGTTTCTTCTCTGCCCATGCATCCAACACTATGGCTGTGGCCGTTTTCTTCAGTTTGTTAGTTAAGGACCGCCTCTTCGCATGTATCTTGATTGTCTGGGCGCTCGTCAATTGTTGGACGCGGCTTTATCTTGGCGTTCATTATCCGAGCGACATTATCGTTGGGGTGGTGTGGGGCAGTGTCAGCGGCCTTTTTGCCTATACTATATATAATAAGGTAAAAGACACAAGACGCGTTAGGGCCTCCGACGACGCCGCGACCACCTATATGGCGTATCTTCGTTCAGATATCAACAGAGTAATCTGCGTCATGGCGCTATTAGTTATATTCGCAATCATTTTTAGTTTGACATAATGGATACAAAACATATTAAAATCAGTGATTACAATTATCCGCTGCCCGATGAGAGGATAGCCAAATTTCCTCTTGCCCAGCGTGATCATAGCAAACTACTCCTGTATAAACACGGCGTAGTGTCGGAAGATATTTTCAATCATCTGCCCGACCATTTGCCGGCTGGTGCGTTGATGGTATTCAATAATACCAAAGTGATACAGGCGCGTATGCACTTCAGGAAGGAGACCGGCGCATTGATAGAGATATTCTTGATGGAGCCCGCTTTCCCCGTTGATTATGAGCAGATATTCCAGACGCGTCGCCACTGCGCGTGGAGGTGCATGATTGGTAACCTCAAGAAATGGAAGGAAGGTTCTCTGCATCGCGAGTTTGACATCAACGGCCATAAGTTTGTCCTCTCCGTCAGCCGCGACAACTCTCAGAACACAGAGGTCGCCACTGGCACCAACTTCTGGATTAACTTCGATTGGGATTCCGACGAGGTAAGTTTTGCGGAAATCTTGGATTCCATCGGCGAGCTTCCTATACCGCCATATCTTAACCGCGAGACACAGGAAAGTGACAAGACAACATATCAGACTGTCTATTCCAAGATAAGGGGTTCTGTAGCAGCCCCTACAGCAGGACTTCATTTCACCAAGGATGTCCTTGAGGCTTTAGATGACAAGGGTATTCACCGCGAGGAGTTGACGCTCCACGTAGGCGCAGGAACCTTCAAGCCGGTCAAGACCGAGCAGATATGTGCCCACGAGATGCATAGCGAGTATATTGTCGTCAAGCGTACCACCCTGCAAACCCTCTTGCAGCACGACTGTAAGGCCATCGCCGTGGGAACGACAAGCGTCCGCACACTTGAGAGTTTATATTATATGGGTGTCAAATTGCAGTATAATCCCAATGCTACTGAAGACGAGCTCCATGTCAATCAATGGGAGCCTTATGACGACAACCGTAATGGCAAGATAGTTGATGGCATCAGCCCATGTCAAGCGATTCTGAATATACTGACATATCTTGAGACAAACCATCTTGAGGCACTGCATACAAGCACACAGATTATTATAGCTCCGGGTTTTGAGTACAAGATAGTCAAGATGCTCGTCACCAATTTCCATCAGCCACAAAGCACATTGCTTTTGCTGGTAAGTGCATTTGTCAATGGAGACTGGCACAAGATATATGACTACGCGCTGAGCCACGATTTCCGTTTCCTCAGCTATGGAGACAGTTCATTATTAATTCCCTAATTATTGGAAACGTAAAGATATGAAAATAGGAGATAAAGTTAGCTTCCTCAGTGAAACCGGCGGCGGAGTCATTGCAGGATTTCAAGGTAAGAATATTGTCCTCGTTGAGGATGAAGACGGCTTCCAGATTCCAACCCCCATCAATGAGGTAGTGGTCATTGGCAATGACGATTATAGCATTGCCAAGGTAGTTGCCAAGACCGAAAGCAAGCCTAAAGACAACAAGAGTGTCAAGGCCCTGCTTGCAGATGGTACGGATTCCGATGTCGATACCGATGTCGAATATGTCGACATCGCCGACAAGGAAGTTACCTTTAAGATGCCAGCCGAAGAGCGCAAAGGCGGAAACGCTCTCTCATGCTATCTTGCCTTTGTCCCAATCAATATCAAGGAGATGACGACCACCCGGTTTGAAGCCTACCTTGTCAATGACTGCAACTATTGTCTGCAATACTCGTTCATGACTGCCGAAGGTAACGCCTGGACCCTACACTCACAGGGAGAAATCGAGCCCAATACATCTTTATATATAGAAGAGGTAGGAAGAGAAGAGCTCAACAGCCTTCTCAAGATGGGATTCCAACTCTTTGCCTACAAGAGAGACAAGTCTTTCATCCTTAAACCTGTCGTTGAGGTTCAACTTAGGCTTGACCCCATCAAGTTCTATAAACTCCACTCGTTCCAGAAGACCATTTATTTCGACACACCGGCATTGTTGTACACCATTGTAGAGGACGACAAGATTGCGCATCCTCTCCATATCGATGCAGCTGAATTGAAGAACAAGATGGCTGGCAATGTTGAACCTTCCCGTTTGGTGTCTGGCAAAGATACTGTCACCAAGCCACAGTCTGCACCGCGTCCGCGAAACAGCGACGAACTGGTTGTCGACCTGCACATTGACGCTCTTCTCGACAGCACTGCTGGCATGTCGCATGCCGATATCCTCAACTATCAGATTGGCAAGTTCCAGGAAGTGCTGGATAAATACAGCACCCAGAAGGGCAAGAAGATTATCTTTATCCATGGCAAGGGCGAGGGCGTGTTGCGCCATTCCCTCATCAATATGCTCAATTACAAATATAAGAGATACCAGTATCAGGATGCATCATTCCAGGAGTATGGTTATGGAGCAACTCAGGTAACTATCAGATAACTTAACCATTCACAAACAGAACATTATGAACTACGGATTTATAAAAGTCGCTTCGGCAGTTCCCTCTGTAAAGGTGGCAGATTGCAAATACAATGTCGAGCAGATAGAACAACAGATTATATTGGCCGAAGGGCAGGGGGTAGAGATTATTGTTTTCCCCGAACTGTCCCTTACTGGCTATACATGTCAGGACCTGTTTAGGCAGAACCTCTTGCTCGAAACCACAGAGAGTGCCATGCTCATGTTGCTCGACTTCACACGTCAGCTTAACATCATCTCCATCGTGGGTCTGCCCATCGCTGTTGGTGATTTGCTGCTCAACTGTGCCGCCATCATCCAGAAGGGCCAGATTTTGGGCATTGTTGCCAAGGAGTATCTGCCCAACTACAACGAGTTCTACGAGAAGCGTTGGTTTGCTTCTGTTCAAGACCTGCGCACTACCGAACTGCGCTTTGCCGGCAATCAGATTAACCTCTCCTTCACGCCGCAGATTTTTGTCACTTGCGATGGCGTAAGGTTTGGTGTCGAAATTTGCGAAGATGTCTGGGCCCCCACGCCTCCCAGCAATCACCTTGCGTTGGCAGGTGCCGATATCATCTTCAATCTTTCTGCCAGCGACGAACTGATTGGCAAGCACGATTATCTCTGCAAGTTGCTGGCTCAACAGAGCGCACGCACCATCACTGGATATGTCTATTCGAGTGCCGGCTTTGGCGAAAGCACCCAGGATGTAGTCTATGGCGGCAATGCATTGATATTTGAGAACGGCCATTTGCTGCAGAGCGGGCCGCGCTTTGCGATGACACCACAGATGCAGGTAGCTCAGATAGATGTTGAACGCCTGCGGACAGAGCGTCGAGGCAACACCACCTATGTCAATGCCCAGCGCCGAATGATAGGCGAAGACGTCATCTTCAAGAATGCCCACTCTATACTGCCCAAGGATTTCGTCCTGGAACGCCCAGTCGACGCCCATCCCTTTATACCTTCTCCCGACATGATGGAAAAGAGTTGTGAGGAAATATTGAACATCCAGGTTATGGGACTTGCCAAGCGCCTCGTTCACACCAGTTGCCAGAAGGTTGTCATCGGTATAAGCGGTGGACTCGATTCCACTTTGGCATTGTTGGTATGTGCCATGACATTCGACAAGTTAGGACTCGACCGCAGCGGAATTATCGGTGTGACCATGCCCGGTTTCGGCACCACTGACCGCACTTACACCAATGCCATCAAACTCATGCAGAGTCTCCACATTACCATCCGAGAGATAAGCATTGCCAAGAGCGTTACCCAGCACTTTGAGGATATTGGTCACGACATCTCTGTTCATGACACTACTTATGAGAACTCTCAGGCCCGAGAGCGTACCCAGATATTGATGGATGTAAGCAATCAGGAGGGTGGGCTCGTTATCGGTACGGGCGACCTGTCCGAGCTGGCTCTTGGTTGGTGTACGTACAATGGCGACCACATGAGCATGTATGCTGTCAATGCCAGCATCCCCAAAACACTTATTGCTTGTCTGGTCAAGTTTGTTGCTGGAACTATGGATGCCGACACCTCTGCCACTCTCCATGATGTGGTCGACACTCCCATCAGCCCCGAACTTGTTCCTGCCGACGAGGATGGCAATATCCAGCAGAAGACAGAGGACCTGGTTGGCCCCTACGAGCTCCACGACTTCTTCCTCTATTATTTCATGCGTCATGGATTCCGCCCGATGAAGATTTTCCTGCTTGCGCAGAAAGCCTTCGAAGGCCAGTACGACGATGACGTCATCAAGCATTGGCTCAAGACATTCTTCCGCCGCTTCTTCTCCCAGCAGTTCAAGCGCTCGTGCCTGCCCGACGGCCCCAAGGTTGGCAGCATCAGCCTGAGCCCTCGAGGAGACTGGCGTATGCCCAGCGATGCTTCGAGTGAGCTGTGGCTCAGAGAGTGTGAAATGCTCTAAGCCCGTCACCCACTTATAGAAATGATAAAGGCCATCTATTCAGCATAATAGATGGCCTTTATATTGATGATTGGTCGTATTATTCACGTATCTTGATTTGGCAGTCGTCGAGAGAGTCAATGATGGCGAGGCTCTCACAGCGTACGCCAGCCTCTTCGATGACTTCGCGACCATGCTGGAAGGCTTTCTCTATGATGAAACCCATGCCGACGAGCTCGCAGCCAGCCTGATTGCACAGGTCGATGATACCCTTGGCGGCATTGCCATTGGCGAGGAAGTCGTCAATAAACAGCACCTTGTCTTCGGCGGTGAGATACTCCTTCGAGATGATTACGTTGTACTCTCTCTGTTTGGTAAAGGAGAACACGGTGGTAGAAAGCAGGCCCTCCATTGTCGAGGGTTTTTTCTTCTTGGCAAATACCACCGGCAGGTCCAGCAGGAAGCCCATCATTACAGCTGGAGCGATGCCCGATGCTTCAATGGTAATAATCTTGTTGATTTCGGTGGATGCGTAGCGGCGTATAAATTCCACAGCTACCTGCTTCATCAGATTAGGGTCCATCTGATGGTTGATGAACTTGTCTACTTTCAAAATTCCTCCAGGATAACACTTACCCTCTTTCTTGATGCGGTCTATCAGAGTTTTCATCGCTTTGTATTGTTAAATTTCTTGACTATGTGTGTTGATATGTTTGCTATTTGTCTTTGTCTATGTTCTGCAGCCAGTTGTCTATCAGTTTTCGTGCCAATGACAGTTTTTCTGGTATCTGTGGGAGTTTGTCATAGCGGAACCACGCACCTTTACTCAACTCCGAGTATTGCAGATGCAGGTCGCCCGACTCGTACTCAGCATAGAAGCCCACCATCAGGCCGCAAGGGTAGGGCCAGGGCTGTGATGCCCAGTAGGTAAGGTTCTTGATGGTAAGCCCGGTTTCTTCCATGACCTCGCGGCGTACGGCTTCTTCGAGCGTTTCGCCTGTCTCAACAAATCCTGCCACCAGCCCGTAGAAATCTGTCTTGAAGTTTCGCGCGTGTACCAGCAGCACCTCGGGACCGCGGTGTATCAGCACGATGATCGCAGTGGCCAACTGCGGCCATATCTCCTTGCCGCAGTGCGTACACTTCTTGGATATGTCGGTGTGCATTGCCATAGGCGAACCGCAGCAGCCACAGTAGCGTGTGGTTGAGTCCCAATAGAGCAGCTCATGACATTTCCCCGCTTTCAGATAGAACTCGTTGGGAATTTTATAGAACGAAGGTCTCAACCCGCACATTTCATAGCGTCCGCTGTCATCCTGTATGGGTTCGCTGATGGCAAAAGCCTTGACCTGATGACCATCTTCAAAGGGCGAAACATTGAGTATATTGGTCCAGGGTTGGGTCTTCACCGGACTCTTGGGCCCACAGGGAATCATGTAGCTCCCATCTTCTTTGCGTTCCAGCAGCAGGCTGTCTTTGCAGAACACAAACCAATACGTATCGTTCATCGACTTACTTTTTACGATTGAACAGCAACTCGTAGTCACGCTTTGCAGCAGGCTTTACCAGCTGCTCTGGCACAAATCTCCAGTTGTTGTTGGGTTGTGGGTCAAGTGTTCCTTCGCTTTCGATGGCCTTCATCAGATAGTAGCGTTGGTCCTTGTCGCTGCGCCAGATTATCCTGCTTTCCAGACTGTCGTGGCTGATGCCGGCACCACGAGTGAGCAGTTCGCCGCCACCATTGCCACGATAGCTGTTTACAGCTACCTTATACCAGGCCTTGGGGTCAAACGGCTGTCCATTGCTCATGCGATGGATTGTGACCTTCTGGCCGTTAGGTTTGGTTACATCTACCTCGTAGTCTATGCCGGCTGCACTGTCAAAGTTGAACGAGAAGTTCTGGAAACCCATTCTCTGCTGGTCGTTTTTGGTATATTCATTCAACAGTAGCAGATGGTCGTCGGGCGACTGCATGGTGTTGACCCAGAGCGAATAACTCATCTCGAGATGTTTGCGTATCTCTTCGCCCGTGAGACGCATCACGTACAGCTGGTTTTCGTACTTGTACAGCTTGAACATATCGCTGACATAGATATCGCCTTTGTTGATTTGTGCGTCAAACAACAATGGTGCGTTGAAGGCTATGTCTGCGCCGGTAATCTTCAACTCCAGATTGAGTATCAGGTCATTGAACGCACTTGAACCAAAGTAGCAATCACGTGTTGATATTGAATTGGCAAAGGTTCCTATCTTTTTGTTGACAAAGGCATTGATTTTGGAAATCCACTCTTCAAAGTGAGCCATATACTCTTTGTCGACCTCTATGTCTCTTACATCTACCAGCTGGCCCTCGACAGACTTCTTGCAGTGCTTTTTGCCTTTCTCTATCGTGATGGTCGCTTCAGCCACTTTTCGTGCTGCATTGGCAGGGTCGAGACACAGCACCTTGTTTCCGCTTTCGCTGGTGACATAGTCTGCATAAGGTGTGTGGTCGTGGCCGAACAGGATGAGGTCAAAGCCATCCACCTCGCGCGCCACCTTCAATGCAGCATCTTCTTCGTAGTCGGCGGTGACTATACCGCCTTCCTTTCCGCTGTGGAAGAGACCGATGATGACATCAGGCTTTTCATTGGCCTTGAGATAGTTCACCCATTCACGGGCAGCCGTAACCATATTTACAAAGGAGAGACCGCTCCACAGACGCTCTGTCAGCCAGTTGGGGATGGCTGGAGTTATCATTCCCAGCACGGCAATCTTCACTCCGCCGCGGTTAAGTATAGTATAAGGCTTGAGATAGGGCTTGCCGGTATTGGTGTCGATGATATTGGCTGCAATAACAGGGCATTTCACTTCCTTTATCCATTTGTCATACACCTCATGACCAGGCTCGACATCGTGGTTGCCTATGGTCTGTGCGTCGTACTTGAGGTAGTTCACCACCGAGGCGGCTATATTCTCAGTTGTAGTGTCGATGTAGTTGGAATAGTAAGAGATAGGCTGCCCTTGCAGTATGTCGCCATTGTCGAGCAGTATCACATTGTCGCCATGTTGCTCGCGCAGCTGCTTGACATAACTGCTGACACGTGCCATCGACCCAGCCATCGGCCTGCGGTTGATGTAATCGTAGGGGAAGAAGCTGCCGTGAACATCACTGGTTTGAACAATTTTGATGGTGACCGTCTTGGATTTGGCCATGTATGTCAATCCGAAAGGAAGCAATAACGCCATAACTGCTATAAGTTTTTTCATATATTACCTTATTATATATTAGCATTGCAAAAGTACAAAATAATCGCGAGTTAGGCATGGTTTTTGCAATAAAAGTTGGCAGATAGGAGGATTTTAATATGGCATTTGTAGATTATTATAAGATTTTAGGTGTAGACAAGAACATCCCACAAAAAGATGTACAAGCAGCATACCGCAAGAGGGTAAAGCAGTTCCATCCGGACTTGCATCCCGATGACCCCAAAGCCAAAGCCAAGTTCCAGGCGCTCAACGAGGCGTATCAGGTAATCAACGATCCCGAGAAGCGTAAGAAGTACGACCAGTATGGAGAGCATTGGCGCGAGGCTGGCAACTTTGGCGGCCAGCAGGAAGCTGGTGGCTGGAGCAGTGGCAGTCCATTTGAGGGCTTTGATTTTAGCAGTATGGGCGGTGGAAGTGGTAATGGCTTCTCCAGTTTCTTCGAAAACCTGTTTGGAGGTGGTGGTTTCCATAGCCGTCATCAGTCTTCTATGCAGGGAGGTATGCAACAGGATATGGAAGCCTCTGTTTCCATCGATTTATACACAGCCTTGCTTGGCGGCGAGGTGATGGTCCAACTGGGTGATGGCTCGCGCATCAAACTGAGGGTTAAACCTGAGACTCAGAATGGTACCAAGGTTAGACTGCGCGCAAAGGGATATGACATGGGCAATGGCCAACGCTCCGATTTGATTATCACCTACAACGTCACTCTCCCCACTGGGCTCAATGCACGCCAGAAAGAGCTGCTCAGACAGATGCAGCAGCTGTCATAGCGCCAAGCACAGCATCAGGTTGATGCGCGACAAGACTTTCATGATTTTATAGATAGACTCCGTTTGTCATTCCGCAAGGATGATGAACGGAGTTTTTTCGTTTACCATCCATTCCATCCCCATTGCTGTCTACCGCCATAAGCCGCCGATTGCAGTCTGTCATCGCCGGGAACATCAGTTCATTCCAAGTGCATCAAGAGTAATCTCTCCTCATAGTTGTCATCCTGCCCGAGATGAAATAATTCTTGAGTTCAAACTGTGAATTATTCATTTCGCGCTTCCAAACAGTCGTTTCAAACCGTGATTTTCCTAATTCGCACCCCGCAACCACTCTATCTATGGTCTGGGCAGACGATGACGCGCAAGGGGCAAAAAAATAGGCATGCACTATGGGAATGACCATGGTGCATACCAATGCCTGGATGTCGACGACACGTCTATTTGATAGTGTCAAATCCCTGCCCGAAGACGCCGTGACAGAAAGTCTGTGAGATAAGAGCCTCAGGGTCTATGCTCTTGATGTGGTTGAGCACATCCTGCGACTCATATTTGCGCGCCAGCACCATCAGCACATGCACATCGTGCTTGGAGTACCATCCGGTGCCTTGGAGCAGGGTGACGCCGCGATTGACGTCCTTGTTGATGGTATCAGCAATCTGCTCGTATTTCTTGGAAATGATGAGGAATTGCACCGTCTGCCTGGTACCGTTGATGATGTAGTCGCACGTGACGCTGGCTATGAGCGTAAAAGCGATACCATAGATGATGATTTCGGTACTGTGGTATAGCAGGTACGACGAACTGATGATGGTAAAGTCAATGAACTGCATGGCACGCCCGAAGCTCAAACTGAATTTCTTGTTCAGCCATGCCACGATGATGTCGGTGCCGCCCGTAGAACCGTTGTGGCTGAACACAATGCCCAATCCGGCTCCACCCAGAATTCCACCTATTAGCACATGCATGAAGCGGTCTTCACCAACGGTGATGACAAGGTGGTGGGCAAAGAACGGCTGCATGACTCCGATAACAAGAGACAGGATGGTGACGCCGATAATCGTACGTATGGTAAACTGCTTGTTGAGCGCCCTAAAACCGATGAGAAGCAGCGTGATGTTCAACACCCAGATAGAGATGGCGGTGGGGATGTCGAATGCGTAATACAGCAATGCCGAGATACCCGACACGCCACCCATGACAAACTTCTCGGGGAGGATGAATGCAGTATAACCAAACGCATAGGAGGAAATACCCAACGTGATGAACAATAGGTCCATCAGCTCGTGCTTTACATAACTCTTAGTACCGAATGCAGCGATACTCTCGTGGTCTTTGTTCATCTTGTTTATGTGATTGAGGTCAATAATTCATATTTTAATAGATGTGTAGGTGTCAAGTGTGCCGCTCAGCGTCCAAGTAGCAGTTGCTATGACGATGCAAATTTAATAATTTATTATGACTCTCTTTTCAAGTTCATCCATTTTTTCTATGCACAATGTTCATTTTATTCCAAAAGATGGTTTTGGGAGTCCCCTCGTGGCTCTGCCCGCATGAATAATCTACGCTACTAAGATCGGAAGATAGTCGCATCAATCTCGTCCTCAAATCGCGCGGTCATGACGGCGTGATTTCTTAAAACTGAACGATATCAATAGTTTTTAGTTACTTATTATAAAATAAGAAACTGAGATAACCTTAAATTGAATAAAAATGACTAACTTTGCAGTTCAAATTGAAAGCGAACCATAATGGACGAAAGAAATAAAGCATCAATACAGATGATAGCAGAGTATGATGGAGATATCACCAACCTCTATGGTACGACACCGGAAGGGGTTGTTCCAATTCTGGCAACACGCAATATGGTGATGTTCCCTGCCGTCATTTCGCCTATTCTCGTAGGCCGCGAGCAGAGTGTAAACCTCCTCAACTATCTGGATAAGCACCCCGGCACACTCATAGCCATCTTCTCACAGAAGAACCCTGATATAGAGCATCCTCGCGAGGAAGACCTCTATCACTATGGCTGTTATGCCAAACTGGTAAGACGCATCGAGCTTCCTGGCAGTGAAAACTGTACCGCCATCTTCCAAATGATGGGCCGTTGCCACCTGGACAGCATCGAGAAGACGCGTCCCTATCTCTGTGGCGCCGTGTCAGAACGCTCGGAAATCATGCCCGATGTCAACGACAAGGCATTCAATACTGCCATGATAGACCTGGTGGCTGCCTCAAAGGAGTTTATCCATAAGAATGACGAGCTGGCAGACGAGATGGTGTTCTCTATTGACAACATCCATAATCCCATAATCAGTCTGAACTTCCTCTGCACGGCTCTGCCGTTCTCGGTAAAAGACAAGATGGAGCTTCTCGAGGAGAGTAACCTGATGGACCGTGCGCTCAACACCTTGCGCCTGCTCAACCGCGAGCTGCAGTTCCTGCAGTTGCGCAATCAGATTCGTATGAAGACGCGTGAAGAGCTCGACGAACAGCAGCGCGAGTACTTCCTGCAGCAGCAGATCAAGAACATCAAGGAAGAGCTGGGCCGTGGCGAAGGCTCGCCCGAGAAGAGAGAGCTCGAAGAGAAAGCCCGCAATAAGAAATGGTCGAGCGAAGTGGCTAAAGTTTTTGAGAAAGAGCTGGAAAAACTCGACATACTTAACCCCCAAAGTCCTGACTACAGTGTGCAACTCAACTACCTGCAGACCTATGTGTCTCTGCCTTGGGGCGAGTACACCCAGGACGACCTGGACCTCAAGCGTGCGCAGCGCATTCTCGACCATGACCACTATGGCATGGAGAAAGTGAAAGAGCGCATCCTCGAGTATATTGCCGTGCTTAAATTAAGAGGTGACCTCAAGTCGCCCATCATCTGCCTTTACGGTCCTCCCGGTGTGGGCAAGACCAGTCTTGGCAAGAGCATCGCTTCGGCCTTGCGCCGCAAGTATGTGCGCGTGTCACTGGGCGGACTCCATGACGAGTCTGAAATCAGAGGTCACCGCCGTACGTATATCGGTGCCATGCCCGGCCGTATCATCAAGAGCATCCAGAAGGCAGGTTCTTCCAACCCCGTCTTCATCCTCGACGAGATTGACAAGATTACACAGAACACGCACAATGGCGACCCCTCGTCGGCTCTGCTTGAGGTGCTTGACCCTGAACAGAACACGGCTTTCCACGACAATTATCTCGATGTCGATTACGACCTGTCCAAAGCCATGTTTATAGCCACAGCCAATGAGCTGAACACCATTCCCCGTCCTCTGCTCGACCGTATGGAAATCATAGAGGTGAGCGGATATATCACCGAGGAAAAAATAGAGATAGCCAAGCGCCATCTGGTTCCCCGCGAACTGGAAAACAATGGCTTTGTCAAGGTCGGCGAGAAACCTACCTTCACCAAGGCTGCCCTCGAAACCATCATCGAGCGATATACACGCGAAAGCGGTGTGCGCCAGTTGGAAAAGCAGATCAACAAGTCTCTGCGCAAGATGGCATATCAGATGGCTAAAGAAGGCTCTCTGCCATTGAAGAAGGTGACACCCAAAGAACTGGAAGGCCTGTTGGGCAAGCCACCTTTCTATCGCGACATCTATCAGGGCAATGCCTATGCTGGAGTGGTGACAGGCCTGGCCTGGACAAGCGTGGGAGGCGAAATACTCTTCATCGAAACATCGCTCAGCAAGGGTAGGGCAGGCAAGCTCACCCTGACAGGTAATCTGGGTGATGTCATGAAGGAAAGTGCCGTTATTGCACTTGAATATGTCAAGGCCCATGCTGAACGCCTGAATGTAGACTACCGCATATTCGACCAGTACAATATGCATATCCATGTGCCAGAGGGCGCTACGCCCAAAGACGGCCCATCGGCTGGTATCACCATCGCCACCTCGATAGCTTCGGCCATCACCCAGCGCAAGGTAAGAAAGAACACAGCCATGACAGGCGAGATTACCCTGAGAGGCAAGGTGCTGCCCGTGGGTGGCATCAAGGAGAAAATCCTGGCAGCCAAGCGTGCGGGAATTACAGATATACTGATGTGTGCGGACAACCGCAAGGATATCGAAGAGATACCCGCCATGTATCTTGAAGGAGTAAACTTCCACTATGTGGAGAATATTCAGGATGTGTGGGACTATGCCTTGCTGGATGAGAAGGTAGCCAATGCGGTACACTTTGATATAGAAGAAGACAAGAAAGAGAAATAACGAAGACGATAAAGAAATGACGTTTGAACTACAACATACAGATACATACAGTGATGCCCGCACGGGTATCATAACCACCGACCACGGCCAGATAAAAACCCCGATATTCATGCCGGTAGGTACGTGTGGCACTGTCAAGGGTGTGCATTTTGAAGAGCTTCGCCAACAGGTGAAGGCCCAGATTATCCTTGGCAACACCTATCATCTGTATCTCAGACCCGGACTTGAGGTGCTCCGTAAGGCTGGTGGTCTGCACGGTTTCAACGGTTGGGAGAAACCTATCCTCACCGACAGTGGCGGTTTTCAGGTCTTCTCTCTGACCGGTATAAGAAAATTGCGTGAAGAGGGTTGTGAGTTCCGTTCTCATATCGATGGCTCCAAGCATATCTTCACTCCTGAAAATGTGATGGACACTGAACGCGTGATTGGTGCCGACATCATGATGGCGCTCGATGAATGTCCTCCTGGAAAGAGCGACTATGCCTACGCCAAGAAAAGCCTCGGCCTTACCCACAGATGGCTGGACCGCTGTATCAAACGCTTCGAGGAAACCGAGCCCTTGTATGGCTTCAAGCAGAGCCTGTTCCCCATTGTTCAGGGATGTACCTACAAGGATCTGCGTCGTGAAGCTGCCAAGTTTGTGGCTGACAAAGGTGCCGACGGCAATGCCATCGGCGGTCTGGCAGTAGGAGAGCCTAAGGAGGTAATGTATGAGATGATAGAGGTGGTCAATGACATCCTGCCTAAGGACAAGCCCCGATACCTCATGGGTGTGGGTACGCCCGAAAACATACTGGAAGCTATCGCCCGAGGCGTGGATATGTTTGACTGCGTAATGCCTACGCGCAACGGTCGCAATGCCATGCTCTTCACCTACCAGGGTACGATGAACATGCGCAACAAGAAATGGGAAATGGACTTCAGCCCCATTGACCCTGACGGTTGCGAAACCGACCTGGTGTATACCAAGGCCTACCTTCACCATCTGTTTAAGGCTCAGGAGCTGTTGGCTATGCAGATAGCAAGTATCCACAACTTGGCATTCTATCTTCGTCTGGTCACCGATGCCCGCAAGCATATCGAACAAGGTGATTTCATGCAGTGGAAGAACAGCATAGTAGAACAGTTAGGAAGGAGAATCTGATATGGCTAACATTAGAGATTTAAGACGTCACTTTACGCGCTATAAGATAGCCAGATGGATAAGCACCCATCCAGTGTGGATGCATAGACTTATCAAATGGCTGTATGACCACACCGCTGGCGTGCGCAATGTGCTGCATAAAGTGTACAGGCAATTGAAGTGGCTGCGTTTTCTCAGTCCATCCAATTATCTGAAGCGACTCGACTGGTATATTGTCCGTAAGTTTATTGGTACTTATGTATTTGCCATCGCGCTGATAATCTCGTTGGCAATCGTCTTTGACGTCAACGAGAACCTGGAGAAATTCAGCCGTTTCCATGCTCCGCTCGAAGCCATTGTCTTTGACTATTATGTCAACTTCGTTCCTTATTTCTCTAATCTGTTCAGCCCGTTGTTTGTCTTCATCGCCGTAATATTCTTTACATCTAAACTGACAAGCAATTCGGAGATTGTAGCGATGTTGGCGGCTGGTGTATCCTTCAAGCGTCTGCTGCGTCCCTATATGTTCTCCTGTGTGCTTATTGCCATGCTGTCTTATTATCTCAGTGCCTATGTCATCCCCCATGGTACGGTAATCAGACAGAACTTTGAGGCAAAATACAAAAACCGCACCAAGAACACCTCGGCCGAGAACGTGCAGCTGCAGGTGGGTAAGGGCATTATCGCCTACATACAGCACTATGACAACAACCAGAAGAAAGGTTACGGTTTCTCTTTGGACAAGTTCGAAAACAAGAAGCTGGTAAGTCACCTGACAGCTATGGAGATACAATATGACACCATCTCTGATTCAAAGTTCCACTGGACAGCCAGCAACTGGAAAATAAGACAGCTCAAAGGCCTCAAAGAGCGTATTACGAGTGGCACGAAACTTGATACGCTGATACAGATGGAGCCTACCGACCTGGTCTACTCAAAGGGCCAGCAGGAGACGTTTACCAGTCCGGAACTGAAAGACTACATTTCCAAGCAGATAGACCGTGGTAGTGGCAATGTGGTGCAATACCAGGTGGAATATCATAAACGAATAGCGTCGTCGTTTGCGTCATTTATCCTGACAATCATTGGATTCTCATTGTCATCACGCAAGCGAAAGGGCGGTATGGGCTTGTATTTGGGTATAGGTCTGGCTCTGAGTTTTACCTACATCATGCTGCAGACCGTATCTTCAACATTTGCAATCAACGCAGGATTCCCACCGTTCCTGGCGGCATGGATTCCTAATGTTATATTTGCCTGTGTAGCTTATTATTGCTATCGACAGGCTCCCAATTAGTATTACATTGGCTGTAAGCCATTAAGTTAGTAGAATATGTATTTTGACGAATTAGATTTAAATGACAACGTATTGGATGCACTCTATGATATGCATTTCGAAGAGTGTACTCCTGTTCAGGAAAACTGTATTCCTGAAATACTCAAAGGCCGTGATGTGCTGGGAGTAGCACAGACTGGAACCGGAAAGACGGCAGCCTATCTGCTGCCCATACTCTCCAAGTTGGATAGCGGAGGCTATCCCAAGGACTCCATCAATTGTGTCATCATGTCGCCGACCCGCGAGCTGGCGCAACAGATAGACCAAGCGTTCCAAGGTTTCGGCTACTATCTCAACGGAGTAAGTAGCGTGCCTGTATATGGTGGCAACGACGGTAACCGTTTTGACCAGGAAACCAAGGGTAT
Organism: Prevotella sp. P5-64; assembly: GCF_002251285.1. NCBI lineage: Bacteria > Pseudomonadati > Bacteroidota > Bacteroidia > Bacteroidales > Prevotellaceae > Prevotella > Prevotella sp. P5-64. The sequence goes on along the minus strand of NZ_NPJK01000035.1, from coordinate 29,453 downwards.
GCGTATGGGCGCTGACGTCGTAATCGCAACTCCCGGACGATTTATCAGCCATATTAATATAGGTAATGTAGATTTGAGCAAGACGTCATTCTTCATCCTTGATGAAGCCGACAGAATGTTGGATATGGGCTTTTCGGAAGATATCCTGACCATAGCCAAGCTGTTGCCAAAGGACTGCCAGGTAATTATGTTCTCGGCTACCATGCCGAAGAAGATAGAGGACCTGGCAAAGACTCTGCTGAAAGACCCTGTGGTCATAAAACTCGCCGTAAGCAAACCGGCTGAGAAAATCAAGCAGAGCGCTTACCTGTGTTACGAGCCCCAGAAGATATCGATTATCAAATGGCTGTTCAAGCAGGATGAACTGAAGCGCGTGATAATCTTCTGCGGAAAGAAGACCAAGGTAAAGGAAGTAAGTCGCGCCTTGACCAAGGCCAAGATTTCTGTGGGAGAGATGCACTCAGACCTTTCGCAGGCTGAGCGTGACGATATCATGTTCAAATTTAAGAGCGGACAGATAGATGTGCTCGTGGCTACCGATATTGTGGCACGCGGAATAGATATCGACGACATCGCTATGGTCATCAATTATGATGTGCCCCACGATGCAGAAGACTATGTACACCGTATTGGTCGTACCGCGCGTGCAGACCGTGATGGTGCCGCCATTACTTTTGTCAGCGATCTGGATATCGCCGCCTTCAAAGACATAGAGAAGTTCCTCGAAAAAGAAGTTGAGAAAAATCCTCTTCCTGAAGGTATGGAAGGTCCTGAATACAAGGTGGTCAAGGCTAAGGCCAAATCAATTCGCCGCAAGAGCAGAGACCAGAATGCCCATAAGCACAAGCCTCGCAAGGACTCTGAAAGTGGCAAGGAGCAGAACAGACAGTCTAACGAAGTCAAGGAAAAGCAGAAGTCTGCCGACAAGGGAGATAATGGCAAAAACAGAAGAAGACGCAACCCTGACAACAAGCCCAGCAAGCCAGCTATGGACAAGCCCGTCAACCAGCAGGATAAAGGCGACAAGGCAAAGGACAAGGGTGACAAGGCAAGAGACAAGAGCGACAAACCCAAGGATAAAAAGTATAACAAGCCAAAGCATCGTCGTCCAAACTCTGTGAAGAAAGACGGAACTGTGAATGCAAAACCGCAGATGACAACTCCAGCTCGCCAGGAGCGTGCAAAAACTGAGAAGAAAGATGCTTCGGGTATTTCCGGCTTGCTCAAAAAGCCTATGAAGTGGCTGAAGTCGCTGACCAAGAAATAGGCAAGAACGAGAAATCAAAGGATAGGACCCTTATAGATTTCTATAAACTTGACAAATGATAAAAGTCGCTTATCTACAAGCAAGATAAGCGACTTTTCCATTTAATATACACCTTGCGGATTACTCTGCAGAATGCTTGCGACTGTAAATGGCCATGTTTTCAGAAGCCTTAAAGGCAATTTTGTCATGGGCTTCGATTTCAATACGCTCTTTGGTGTTGGGATTGAAACCTGTACGTGCCTGGCAGCTCTTGATATAGAAACGGCCGAAATCGGGAATGGCTACCTCGCCGTCTCCCTCGCAGATGTTGTCGGCTATACAGCCTAATACTGTGTTCAGAAGTTTGCCGGCCTGGGCTTTGGATACTCCAGCTTTTTGGGCAATCTGTGCTGTAAGTTGAGCTCTATTCATAACTTATTACTTTTTCTTTTTCAACAAAAATATCTCGCTATTGGCATTATCTGTCAGCACCAACTCTCCATCGTTGTTGACGTCAAATCGCTTCACCTTGTCCAGAGCCTTCAATACCTTCTGCTCATTGATCATATCGGCGCACATCATGAGCGTGCATCCCATACCACTGAGGTCTATTTTGTTGTTCTTTGTCTTGAGCAGACCTGTAAGGCTGTTGCACCCCGTGTTACCATAAACTCGCTTGTCCTTGGTGTTAAACCCTAAGAAGGGTATCTCATCTCCGGCTTTTTTGTCTATTGCACTACCGTTGATACGTTCTATCGTCCATTCGCCAGACAAATCAGCCACTGACGCCATCTTCTGGGTGGAACTACAGCTTGTCATCAAGGCAATTGCTGCCATGGAAATAAATAAGTTCTTATTCATTCTTATGATTGTTATTATTATGATACATGCAAAGGTAGTCAAAAATTGAGGTATGGAGAAATAATACCATGTTTTTTTGTTCGTTCTCCACGTTTTCCGTCCATCTCTGCATGGTGCTCTGGTAAGCAATGATACATACATCTATGAAAAAACCTCAGGACAACTGGTGTCCTGAGGCTGTAAGTCTTAATCTATGAATAATGAGTCAAGCCATATTCATGATGGCATGGTGATTACTTTTCACATTTCTGCTCTTCCTTCTTGTGGTGGTCGCAGCTTTTGCAATTTTCCTTCAGTTTGGCAATCTGCTCAGCATTCAGGATGGTCTGTAGTTCTTTCATATATTCTTCGTGCAGCTGCTTCATCTTCTTGGGACACATCTTCTTGTGATGATGCTGGCCCTGCTGCTTCTTGCAGTGGCCTTCGCCGGCGGCATGATTTTCCTTGGAGCACTTCTTCTCGGTCTCTACCTTCTTATTGCAGCAACCGTCTTTCTTCTGCTCGTCTTTCTTGTCGCAGCAGCCATCTTGCTTCTTCTCATCTTTCTTGCAACTGCCTTCATTCTTATGCTCGCCCTTGCCGCAGCAATCTTTCTTCTCGGCGTGCTTGCCTTCGCAGACTGCAGACTGCAGTTTCAATTCAAAATTCTTGTTGAGTTCCAGAACCTTGGCTTTCTGAGCCTCATCCAAACCGAGCTTCTGGGCCATCATCTCAGTCTTGTGCTGAGCCTTATCCTGCTTCTTGCAAGAGCCACACTTCGCTTCCTGAGCGTTAACACTTGTTCCTATCAGCACTGAGGCTAATAATGTCAATACGAACTTTTTCATAATTTTCTTTTTAATTGTTTATTTGTTAATGAACTATATCTATTAAGACGTAGAATGTAGTCGTGAGTTTAATGAATATGCAATCAAATGTGATATTTATACTTCTTTTTGGCTCGTTGTGGCTCAAGATTGTCGTAACTACCCTGGAAAGAACACGAAGAGGCAGAGCCACGATATTGGCCATATCTTGCATGAATCCGTTCGACATAATCTACGGTTTCGTGACCACGCATATAGCCATATTTCACAATCGGGTCGTTATAGAAACGAGATTCGCGCAGCCCCAATACAAAGCCAGCTACATCTCTCCAGTGGTGTGGCGCCTTGCCATGCTTCTTGGCCAAAGCCATTGCATCGCGAATATGATGATAACCGCCATTGTAACTGGCCAAGACGAAATTGGTTCTTTCCGCTTTGTCGGGAATATCTCTGAATTTTTCATTGAGCTGTGCGATGTATTTTACCGCAGCGGCAATATTAGCTTCGGGTTCATACAATAGATGTCTTGGCAAGCCTATGTGGTCGGCTGTTTCGGGCATAATCTGCATGAGACCACATGCACCAGCCCAACTGCGCGCCTTGGGGTCAAATGTAGATTCCTGATAACATTGGGCAGCAAGCAATCTCCAGTCTATGCGCGCCACGGGGGCATACTTCTGGAATAGATGGTCGTATTTGGAAATGATACCAGCGCCCTTGTCGAGCATGGGGGAATAGACATGACGCTTGATACTATGGGTGGAGAGGGCAAACTCTTGTTCCTTGATTATCTGGGTAATCATTACCGGTTTGAACCAGCGGTTAAGGGTATCGGCAAGAGCCGTATTAGCATCGCCTACTGCCCAACTGGTTTTGTCCTTGGGGTAAGAAACACCACAAAACTTTATGCCATGGATGGAATGGGGGAGTGGGATGGCGGCAATGTCGCCCTCGCCTTGCTTCAACCGATGGACAAGTTCTGCCGTATCTTTACATACTTCAACGCGGAGCGATACTCCAAGTGTCTGTGCAAACTTTTCGCAAAGCAGATACTGGGTTCCCATACCTCTGCCGTGATATTCGTAATAGGTCTGAGGGCCGGAAAGGGTGAGCATGATAATCTCGCCATTGTTGAGGATATCGTTAAAGGTATAGTCGGTGGATATAGAGTCTGTATTGGTCTCGAGACTCGTGCCCCAAGGCGTTTGCTCAACCTTCTTGTCATGCTGACAAGCCATGAACAAAAGCGCAAAAATTATGAATAAATATTTGTCTAATCGCATAATTAGTACAAAGTTACTACATTATTTGGATTAATGAAACATTTTATCTACTTTTGCATTACAATTTTCATGATAATCAACACTAATTATTATAGTATGTTATGTTAAGGATAGCAGTACAATCCAAAGGCCGCTTGTATGAAGACACAATGTCACTGCTTGCAGAGGCAGATATAAAAATAAGCGCATCCAAACGTACATTATTGGTACAGTCAACCAATTTCCCTGTCGAAGTGTTATATTTGCGTGATGACGACATTCCCCAAAGCGTAGCTACGGGGGTTGCCGACCTTGGAGTAGTAGGAGAGAATGAATATATAGAAAGAGGTGGCGGTTCGGATATCGTGTCGCGTCTGGGCTTTAGCAAATGCCGGCTGTCGCTCGCTATTCCCAAAGATATCGACTATCAAGGGCTGAAATGGTTTAACAACAAGAAAATCGCTACTTCTTATCCTGTCATTCTGAAAGATTTCCTGAATAAGAACAACATCAATGCGGAGATTCATGTAATTACTGGAAGTGTGGAAATATCACCTGGAATAGGACTGGCAGATGCCATCTTCGATATCGTCAGCAGCGGTTCGACACTTGTGAGCAACAACTTGCGTGAGGTGGAAGTAGTCATGGAGAGCGAGGCCCTTCTTATCGGCAACAAGTCGATGGACGAACACAAGAAGAGCGTCCTGAAAGAAATGCTGTTCCGTTTCTCGGCAGTAAAGAATGCAGAAGACAAGAAGTATGTCAGAATGAATGTTCCCAAAAATCGGCTGGAAGAAATCATCAATGTTCTTCCCGGCTTGAAAAGCCCTACCATAATTCCTCTGGCAGACGATGCGTGGTGCTCGGTTCATACTGTGTTAAGCCAAAAGCGATTCTGGGAAATCATAGGTAAACTCAAAGAACTTGGGGCACAAGGAATCTTGGTTACCCCGATAGAGAAAATGATTTTATAGAACATCTAAACGAAAGAACGGATGAATAGAGAGAAAACCATCTATGGCGAGTATTTTCACTATCCTGCCGCAACGGACTGGGAAAAGATATCGGCCCGACCTCATCTGGATACCCAACAACTTGCGGAGGTGGTAAAAGATGTGTTGGCAGATATCAAGGCTAATGGCGATGAAGCCGTAAGAAAATACGAGTCCAAGTTTGACCATGTTGAATTGGATAGCCTGAAAGTGAGGGCAGACGAAATCAATGAAGCTGAAGGCTTGATAGATGACGAGCTGAAGAATTCACTCTTGACAGCCTATCATAACATCTATACCTTTCATGAAAGCCAACGTTTTCAGAGCCATCACGTTGAGACATGTCCCGGCGTCGACTGCTGGCAGAAAAGTATGCCTATCGAAAAGGTAGGACTTTATATCCCGGGTGGTACTGCTCCCTTGTTCTCTACGGTTCTAATGTTGGCAACTCCTGCCAAAATTGCTGGTTGCAAGGATATTGTCATCTGTACCCCGCCAAACAAAGAAGGAAAAGTAAATCCCGCCATCCTTATGGCAGCCAAAATAGCAGGCGTGACAGAAATATTCAAGATAGGCGGAGTACAGGCAATCGGAGCCATGGCTTATGGTACAGAAACGGTGCCAAAGGTATATAAGATATTTGGTCCCGGCAACCAATATGTTATGGCTGCCAAGCAACATGTGTCACTTACCGATGTCGCCATTGATATGCCTGCTGGTCCATCGGAGGTTTGCGTCATCGCAGACGACACAAGCAATCCTATATTTGTAGCTGCAGATTTATTATCACAGGCAGAACATGGCGTTGACTCACAGGTATTGCTCATCACCACATCGGAAACGATGTTGGATGAAATCATTGCCGAGATTAAATCTCAACTTGAAGTTCTTCCACGCAAACAGATTGCTGTCAAAGCATTGGAGAATAGCAAATTTGTTTTGGTTCATGATACGGCAGAAGCCATGGCAATAAGTAACGCCTATGCTCCGGAACATCTGATTATAGCTACGGCAGACTACAAGGAACTGTCTGAAAAGGTTGTCAACGCAGGCAGTGTGTTCCTTGGACAATATGCTTGCGAGAGTGCTGGTGACTATGCCAGTGGTACTAATCATACTCTGCCCACTCATGGCTATGCCAAGGCATACAATGGAGTCAATCTTGACAGCTACTGTCGCAAGATAACTTTCCAACATCTGTCACGTCAGGGCGTAGATTCTATCGGTCAAGCCGTAGTCACTATGGCAGAGAATGAGCAACTTGAAGCACATGCCAATGCCATGCGTGTGCGTTTAACCAATCTGTAAAAATGAAGAGTTTAAACAGTTTAGTACGCAAAAACATTTTGAGTCTGGCGCCTTATACCTGTGCGCGCAATGAATATAATGGACACGAGGCCAAAGTTTTTCTCGATGCCAACGAGAACCCGTTCAACAATCCTCTGAACCGTTATCCGGACCCGTTGCAGCTCGAACTTAAAGCAAAGATTGCCAAAGTCAAACATGTCAGTCCTGAGTGTATGTTTCTGGGTAATGGTTCCGACGAAGCAATAGACCTTTGCTATCGTGTATTCTGCGAACCAAGAATTGACAACGTGGTTGCCATCGAGCCAACTTATGGTATGTATCGCGTATGTGCCGACATCAATGATGTGGAATATCGTGCCGTTGATTTGGAAGGCAATTTCCAGATAAAGGCAGACAAGTTGCTGGACGCCTGTGATAACCATACTAAGTTAATCTGGATATGTAGCCCCAACAATCCGACTGGAAACAATCTCGACAGGGATGAAATCGAGAAAGTCATCAATGGTTTTGACGGCATGGTTGTGGTTGATGAAGCATACAGTGATTTCTCCAAAGTCAAACCATTCAGGGCAGAACTGGAACGATACCCTAATCTGATTGTACTCAATACTATGAGTAAGGCATGGGGCTGTGCAGCCATCCGACTCGGTATGGCTTTTGCCGGACAGGAAGTGATTGACATATTTAATAAGGTGAAATATCCCTACAATGTCAACTATCTCACCCAGCTTAAGGCGATGGAAATGCTCTCTGATCCATTTGAGGTAGAACAATGGATAGACGTATTACTGACAGAACGCACTCGTACGATGAAGGCATTTGTCGAATTGTCTTGTTGTCATGGTGTTTATCCTACAGATGCCAACTTCTTTCTCGCCAAAATGACCAATGCTCAGAAAATCTATGATTATCTTGTGGAGAAGGGTATCATCGTGCGTAATCGCACGCGTGTAAAATTGTGTAACGATTGTCTGCGTATTACTGTGGGTACCAAGAGTGAGAATACAGCTTTAATTGCTGCCTTGCGACAATATACAGGAGATTAGTACTGTCGGTCTCCATCTATTCTAAAATGCTAAAGTATAATGGCTCTACAAATAGGAAACCATTATACTTTAGCATTTTTATATGATACGCAACTTCCGTCTAAAGACGTTCAACTTACTTCTGTTCAATTGTTCGAGGCTTGAGCATGGAGAAGGCTATGCTGCCTACAAGCACCACAAGGATAAAGCCAAGCGACCAGAGATTGTCGATGTGTACAAAATCGCTAATGATGAGTTTTATACCGATGAAGAGCAAGAGAATGCAAACACCAGTCTTGAGATAAATAAACTTGTCGGCTATGGCGGAGAGAAGGAAGAACATAGCTCTCAGTCCCAATATGGCAAATATATTGGAGAAGAAGACCACGTAGGGGTCAAGCGATACAGAGAAGACGGCAGGAATGCTGTCGAAAGCGAATATCAAGTCGCTCAATTCGATTACGAATACAGTGACAAGCAGAGGCGTAATGTGCCATTTTCCGCCCTGTTGCTTAGCCGCCATGACATACTCTTCGCCAACTTTCTTGGCTCTCACCAAGAAATGGTCGCCTGCGAACTGCGGATAGACTCTGAAATGCTTGGAAAGGAACCTAACCAATCCTTGTTTTGATGCATCGGCATCGTCTTTCTTGTTACGGTCACGGTACATCTTGTATGCACTATAAACAAGGAAGAAACCGAAAATCATAAGTATCCACTCAAAGCGTGCGAGGATGGCAGCGCCAGCAAATATGAATATGAAGCGCATGATGATGGCTCCAAAGATACCCCAATTCAGGACATGTTGAAACTCGGTGTTCTGAACCTTGAACGAGGTGAATATCATCATCATAACGAAGAGGTTGTCTACAGAGAGCATCTTTTCGATAAGATAACCCGTTATGTACGACATAGCCATATTGTGGCGGTACAGGACAATGCCATCTTCCAGACTAACTCCGTCCAGATTTAGGTGGGTGGCGTACCTACGCGACACTTCCTGCAGGTCATCCATCGTGTGTATGCCATGAATCATGTCACCATGAAACCAGAGGAATACACCGAAAAGCAGTGCCAACACAATCCACACCGTGGTCCATATACCCGCCTCGCGGATAGAAACAACGTGTGCCTTACGGTCGATGGCGAACATATCTACGAGAAGTATGGCTACTATGAATATTACGAAGCCTGCAAAGAATAATAATTCTGAATAATGCATTGTCTATAATCAATTTTGTTGCAAAGTTACTGCTTTTTTATGACAACGGTCGTAAGCCGCTGTTAAAAAGTTGTTACAGATTCCTTGCAGTTGCATATATCCAGCTCATTTCTGGCTCCGACGAGTGTAGGGGCCATTGCGATAACCACATAATCACCATTATTATTTATATTTCATCCAGTTTCTTTTGCCACTTTGAAAAAATAGTAGTATTTTTGCAAAAAGTTTATAAATACTCGATACCGATATGAAATGTAAAACGATTTCGTTTGTCATGCTGATGGCATTGCTGGTCTTGGCAGGCTGTAGCAGTAGTAAAAAGGTGGCATATTTCCAGAATATCCAGTCAGTGGATTTCGACAAGTCGAAGGGTTTATATGATGCCAAGATTCTGCCTAAAGATATGTTGACAATCACGGTAAACACACAGACACCAGAAGCGGCTTTGCCATTCAATCTTGCAGTAAGCAATGTTATCAACCCCACAGGACAATTGTCTTCCGGAGCCGGCTCGTTGCAAGGTTATCTTGTTGACAACGATGGAAACATCAATTTCCCAATTGTAGGCAAAATACATGTGCAAGGTCTTACCAAGACACAATGCCAGGACCTTATTGTCAAGAAAATTTCTCCATATCTCTCTAAGACCGAGACTCCTGTTGTGACCGTGAGGATGTCAAGTTATCACGTTACAGTGTTGGGCGAAGTAAACAAGCCAGGAGTGGTGGCCGTCACTACCGAGAAGATGAGCATTATGGAAGCGTTGGCTGAGTCGGGCGACCTGACTATTTATGGCAAACGTGACAATGTGATACTTATCCGTGAGTCAGAGACTGGGCAGAAGGAGTATCATATCATTAATCTCAACGATGCGAATGTATTCAATTCACCTTATTATTATTTACAGCAGAACGATATCGTCTATGTCGAACCCAATGGCGTCAAAGCCAAGAACTCAGGGATCGGCAGTTCGACCACATTATGGTTCTCGTTTGTTGGTATCGTTACCTCGGTGGCATCGTTGATTGTAAATATTGTAAGAAATTAAAAGACTAAAAAAATGAAGAGTGTGAAAGTAATAATAACATTCTTCATTTTTTTGAATATATAAGGGATAACACATGGAAACATTGAAACACGAGTGTGGCGTAGCTATGGTGAGACTACTGAAGCCGTTGTCATATTATCAGCACAAGTATGGCACTTGGATGTACGGTCTCAATAAGCTATACCTCATGATGGAGAAGCAGCACAATCGCGGACAGGAAGGCGCAGGACTGGCATGCGTGAAGTTTGATACTCAACCTGGCCATGAATATATGTTCCGTGAACGTGCCGAGGGTAAAGACGCCATTCGCAAAATATTTGCTACCGTTCATGAGAACTTCAAGGATGTTACTCCAGAACAGATGGCCGATTCTGACTATATAGAGCAGCGTCTTCCCTTTGCGGGCCAGCTTTATATGGGACATCTGAGGTATTCGACCACGGGCAAACGAGGACTGCAATATGTGCATCCATTCCTGCGACGCAATAACTGGAAAGCCAAGAATCTCTGTTTGTGTGGCAACTTCAATATGACCAACATAGAAGAGATTTTCGAACGACTTACAAGTCAGGGACAAAGTCCGCGAATATACAGCGACAGCTATATCATGCTTGAGCTGATGGGTCACAGATTGGACCGTGAAGTGGAGCGCAACTTTGTCAATGCCCAACATGAAGGACTTCAAGGCAAGGACATTACTCGTTATATCGATGACCATGTGGAGATGGCTAACGTTCTCAAGACTTCGATGGCCGACTTTGATGGAGGCTATGTAGTCTGCGGTATTACCGGTTCGGGAGAGATGTTCTCAATGCGAGACCCTTGGGGGATACGTCCAGCCTATTATTATAAAGATGATGAGATTGTGGCGTTGGCTTCTGAGCGTCCCGTGCTTCAGACGACATTCGATTTGTCCTGCGAGCAGGTTAAGGAACTTGAACCTGGAATGGCTCTGCTGGTCAAGCGCAACGGACAATGCCGCATAGAGCGCATCAGAGAGCAAGCCGGAGATTCTGCCTGCTCTTTTGAGCGCATATATTTCTCGCGCGGGTCTGACCGGGACATCTATCAGGAGCGCAAGAGATTAGGTGAACTTCTCACCGAGCCTGTACTCGAAGCCGTAGGGGGAGATACGGAGCATACTGTCTTTTCGTTCATCCCCAATACTGCCGAGGTGGCATTCTACGGACTCGTACAGGGGTTCAAAAAACATGTGCATGAAAAAAAGATTGCTGCCATCCAATCCTTGGGAAGGATTCCCACCCACGAAGAGCTCGACAGGATACTCTCCGAGTCTGTAAGGATGGAGAAGGTGGCATGGAAGGATATCAAGCTGCGCACGTTTATCACAGAGGGCAATTCGCGCAACGACCTGGCATCACATGTCTACGACATTACCTATGGTAGCGTAGATGAGGGCAGGGACAACCTCGTGGTAATAGACGACAGTATCGTAAGAGGAACCACGCTCAAGGAGAGTATCATACGCATTCTTGACCGCTTGCATCCCAAGAAGATGGTGCTGGTAAGCAGTGCGCCCCAGATAAGATATCCTGATTATTACGGCATAGACATGGCGCGCTTGGAAGAGTTCTGCGTTTTCCGTGCGACAATGGAACTGATAAGAGAACGTGGCATGCAGCAGCTCATCCTCGACACCTACAACAACTGCAAGTCAGAGATGAACAAGCCCAAAGCCCAGATGCGCAACTGTGTGAGAGATTTGTACAAGCCGTTTACTGTTGCAGAAATCAACAGCAAGATAGTGGAAATGCTGCGGCCTGAGGGAGTGACAACACCCATTGAGATTGTGTTCCAGTCGATCGACGGATTGAGACAAGCCATTCCACATCATAAAGGCGACTGGTATTTCACGGGCAATTATCCTACCCCTGGAGGCACGCGTCTTTGCAACCAGGCATTCATAAACTATATAGACAACATATACAAACAAGAATAACAAACTGATAGATAATGAGAAATGTAACTTTAGTATTGTCTGACGGCACCAAGTTTCATGGCAAATCATTCGGCTATGAGAAACCAGTAGCCGGAGAAGTGGTTTTCAATACTGCGATGATGGGCTACCCCGAGAGTCTTACCGACCCATCCTACGCAGGCCAGTTGATGGTGCTTACGTTCCCCTTAGTAGGCAACTATGGCGTACCCCCATTCAGTTTTGAACCCAATGGTCTGCCCACATTCATGGAGAGTGACAGAATCTATGCTTCGGCCATCATTGTTGCCGACTATAGCGAGCAGTACTCTCACTGGAATGCTAAAGAGAGCTTGGCCGAGTGGCTGAAGCGTGAACATGTGCCAGGCATCACAGGCATCGACACTCGCGAACTGACCAAAGTGTTGCGCGAAGCCGGTGTGATGATGGGTAAAATCCTCTTTGACGACGAGCCAGATAATATCCCCGAGGCCAACTATGAGGGCGTTAATTTTGTTGACCTTGTAAGTTGCAAGGATATTATCAAGTATAACGAGGGTGCTGGCAAGCGGGTTGTGCTTGTTGATTGTGGTGTGAAAGCCAATATCATCCGTTGCCTCATCAACCGTGGCGTTGAGGTCGTACGTGTACCATGGAACTATGATTATACCGACATGGACTTCGACGGACTCTTCCTTGCCAACGGCCCTGGCGACCCTGACACTTGCGAAGATGCAGTCAAGATTATCAAGAAGCAGATGAATATGTCGCGCAAGCCTATCTGTGGTATCTGCATGGGCAACCAGTTGCTCGCAAAGGCAGCCGGAGCCAATATATACAAGCTCAAGTACGGCCACAGGTCACACAACCAGCCGGTATGTATGGTTGGCACAACACATTGTTATATCACCAGCCAGAACCACGGATACGCAGTCAACGCCAAGACCCTCGGTGCCGATTGGGAGGAACTCTTTGTCAATATGAATGACGGTTCCAACGAGGGTATTCGCCATAAGACCAATCCCTGGTTTAGCAGCCAGTTCCATCCAGAGGCTTGTTCTGGTCCGGTAGATACAGAGTTCATGTTTGATAAATTTGTTGAAACATTAAATAAGTAAGATATACATCATGAAAGATGAAAGTATAAAGAAAGTATTGCTGCTGGGTTCAGGCGCATTGAAAATCGGCGAAGCGGGAGAGTTTGACTATTCAGGTTCTCAGGCCCTCAAGGCTTTGCGCGAGGAGGGTGTAAAGACCGTGCTTATCAACCCCAACATTGCCACCGTACAGACTTCCGAAGGAGTGGCCGACCAGATTTACTTCCTTCCCGTCCAGCCTTATTTCGTTGAGCGTGTCATTGAGAAGGAGCGTCCTGATGGTATCTTGCTCAGCTTCGGAGGACAGACCGCGCTCAACTGTGGCGTGGAGCTTTATCAGAGCGGAGTGCTCAAGAAGTACAATGTCCGTGTGCTCGGAACCCCAGTCCAAGCCATTATGGATACCGAGGACCGCGAGCTTTTCGTAGAGAAACTCAATGAGATTAATGTCAAGACCATCAGCAGCGAAGCCTGCGAGAATATCGAGCAGGTGCGCAAAGCCGCTGCCACACTGGGTTACCCCGTGATTATACGTGCAGCCTATGCGTTGGGCGGACTCGGCAGTGGATTTGCCAACAACGAGGGCGAGTTGAACAAGCTCTCCGAGAAAGCCTTCTCTTTTTCTCCCCAGGTGCTCGTCGAGAAGAGTCTCAAGGGATGGAAGGAGATAGAATATGAGGTGGTGCGCGACCGTTATGACAACTGTATCACCGTATGTAACATGGAGAACTTTGACCCGCTGGGCATCCACACTGGCGAGTCTATCGTTATAGCCCCTTCGCAGACGCTAACCAACAGCGAGTATCACAAACTGCGTGCGCTCTCTATCAAGATAATCCGTCACATCGGCATCGTGGGCGAATGTAATGTTCAGTACGCCTTCGACCCAGTGAGCGAGGACTACCGCGTGATTGAGGTCAATGCGCGTCTGAGCCGTTCTTCTGCATTGGCATCCAAAGCCACCGGCTATCCATTGGCTTTCGTTGCCGCCAAGTTGGGTATGGGCTACGGCCTCTTCGAGCTCAAGAACTCTGTGACCAAGACCACCAGCGCCTTCTTCGAACCAGCCCTCGACTATGTCGTGTGCAAGATTCCCCGCTGGGACCTCTCCAAGTTCCGCGGAGTGGACAAGGAGTTGGGCTCGAGCATGAAGTCGGTTGGAGAAGTTATGGCTATCGGCCGCAACTTCGAGGAAGCCATCCAGAAGGGTCTGCGCATGATAGGGCAGGGTATGCACGGCTTTGTAGAAAACAAGGAGCTGGAAATACCCGATATCGATGCCGCCCTGAGAGAACCCACCGACAAGCGAGTGTTTGTCATCTCCAAGGCCATGCACAAGGGTTATACCGTGGACCAGATACACGAACTTACCAAGATAGACAAGTGGTTCCTCGAGAAACTCAAGCACATCATTGACATCGACGAGCAGCTCAAGACCGTCAACGCCAATACGCTGGACAAGGAGTTGCTGCGCACAGCCAAGGTTTATGGATTTACAGACTTCCAGGTGGCCCGTGCCATCGGTCTGGAAGGCGAAATGGGCAATATGCACAAAGCCACAATGGTGGTTCGCCGTCTGCGCAAGAATTATGGCATCCTGCCTGTCGTGAAGCAGATAGATACGCTGGCAGCCGAATATCCCGCCCAGACCAATTACCTGTATGTCACCTATGCCGGTGTGGCTTCAGATATACAGTTTACCAACGACAAGCGTTCGGTAATCGTCCTCGGTTCGGGAGCTTACCGCATTGGCAGCTCGGTAGAGTTTGACTGGTGTGGAGTGCAGGCGCTCAACACCATACGCAGAGAGGGCTACCGCTCAATTATGATTAACTACAACCCAGAGACCGTATCTACCGACTATGACATGTGTGACCGTCTCTACTTTGACGAGCTCACCTTCGAGCGTGTGCTTGACATCATCGAGATGGAGAATCCTCATGGCGTGGTGGTGTCTACCGGTGGACAGATTCCTAACAACCTTGCCATGTGGCTAGATGCCGAGAATGTGCCAATCCTGGGTACATCGGCTAAGGATATCGACAATGCCGAAGATCGTGCCAAGTTCTCTGCCATGCTCACTGAGCGTGGTATCAACCAGCCCGAATGGAGCGCACTTACCAGTATGGAGGATATCGGCAAGTTTGTCGACCGTGTAGGTTTCCCCGTACTCGTTCGTCCATCCTATGTACTGTCGGGAGCAGCCATGAATGTATGCTCCAATGAGGACGAGCTGAAGAAGTTCCTGCAGTTGGCGGCCAATGTGAGCGTTGACCATCCCGTGGTGGTGAGCAAGTTTATCGAGCATGCCAAGGAGATAGAGATGGACGCTGTCGCCAAGAACGGAGAGATACTGGCCTATGCCATCAGCGAGCATATCGAGTTTGCCGGTGTTCACTCTGGCGACGCCACCATCCAGTTCCCGCCCCAGAAGTTGTATGTTGAGACCGTGCGCCGTATCAAGCGCGTAAGCAAGGAGATAGCTGCGGCCCTCCATATCAACGGCCCGTTCAATATTCAGTTTATGGCGCGCGACAACGATATCCTCGTCATCGAGTGCAACCTGCGTGCTTCGCGTTCGTTCCCCTTCGTGAGCAAGGTGCTTAAGCTCAACCTTATCGAGCTTGCCACCAAGGTGATGCTGGGTCTGAACGTAGAGAAACCCAATAAGAATCTCTTCGACCTTGACTATGTGGGCATCAAGGCGAGCCAGTTCTCGTTCAACCGCTTGCAAAAGGCAGACCCTGTTTTGGGTGTCGATATGAGTTCTACCGGCGAGGTGGGCTGTCTGGGTGATGATACCAATCAGGCTCTGCTCAATGCCATGTTGAGCGTAGGCCACCGCATACCCAAGCACACTGTGCTGCTGTCTACCGGTGGTGCCAAGCAGAAGGCCGAGCTTCTCGATACGGCGCGCACGCTTATCAAGCATGGCTACGAGCTCTATGCGACTGGTGGTACGTCTCGCTATTTGGCCGAAAACGGCGTTGCCAACACTATGGTCTATTGGCCCTCTGACGAGGGCAAGCAGCCTCAGGCTCTCACGCTTATGCATGAGCGCAAGATAGACATGGTGGTCAACATCCCCAAGGACCTCACCCAGCACGAGCTTACCAACGGTTACAAGATTCGTCGCACTGCGATAGACCTCAATATCCCGCTGATTACCAACAGCCGTCTGGCAAGTGCCTTCATTCATGCTTTCTGCACTCTTAACCTCGATGATCTTGAAATCAAATCGTGGAGCGAGTATTGATAAGTAGGAAATAACTAAAAAAAAGTCTGAAACACATAATTCGTGTTTCAGACTTTTTTATTTTGCATCCTCCGTATTTTATTGACGGGCCATCAGGGTTTGCAGGATTCTCTCAGCACTTCTTCCGTCCCATCGCTCGGGTATGGAGTGCTGCTTCCATTTGCTGGCAGTCATGTCGGCAGTGTATTGTGCCAACAATTCGGCGTCTTCTCCCACCAGCACATTGGTACCGGTCTTCACGGTCTCTATATGTTCGGTATAGCTGTTGAGGGTGATACACGGCACCATGTTGAATGTCGCTTCTTCTGCCACATTGCCACTGTCGGTAATGATACCCTTGGCATGGCTGGCCAGATAGCTGAAGTCGAGATAACCCATGGGGGCAGTTATCAGGAAGCGGGTGGCATTCTTGGGCAACAACTGCGTCACGGTGTCGGCAGCCTTGGTGTGCAGGGGGGCAATTATAGGCGTGTTGCCAGCCGCAGTGATGATGGCTTCGAGCATACGATGCAGATTTTCGCGTGCGGCCATCAGGGCTTTGCGGTTGAGGGTGAACACAATGTACTCTCCATCCATAATGCCTTGCTCTGCAAGTATCGGCGGACGAGTAAAACGGGCGTGGTTGTTGCGGATATTGTCTATCAGTATGTTGCCTACCATATACACTTTGGACAGCTCTGCGCCCTCGCGGTTGGCCACTGCGTTGTTGCTGATTCCAGCCGTAAACAGGATGTCGGATAGGCCGTCTATGACCAGACGGTTTATCTCTTTGGGCATGGTGATGTCAAAACTTCTCGTGCCCGCTGCCAGGTGGGCCAGTATGAGTCCCTGCTTCTTGGTGACTATGGCTGCTGCCATGGTCGAGGCAAGGTCGTCTACCACGATAACAGCATCGGTCTTGTGATGTTGCAGATAATCTTCAAACTTGGACATCACCTGTCCGGTGATTTCGTTGAGGTTTTCACTTACTACTCCCAGATAGCTGTCGGGAGGGGCAATCTGCAAATCAGTAAAGAGGGTAGGCTCGAGGGTCACGTCGTCTGCACTGCCCGCGTAGACCAACTTGATGTCGATATCGGCACCGTTTTGGCGGGCATTGCGGCAAGCGTGCAGTATGGGCGCCACCTTGATGAAGTTAGGCCGGGCGCCTGCTACTATGCAAATGTTCATTTTCTAATTATTCTCCTTTAAATAGTTCTTTAATTCCTCCTATAGAGCCCATCAGATTAGTGGCTTCATAGGGCAAGAATACGGTCTTGGTTTTGTCGCCCTGAGCCACCTCGTTGAGCATCTGTATATATTTCTGGGCAAGCAGATAGTTGGCAGGATTGGTACTCTTGCCCACTGCTTCAGTGATTTTTGCTATAGCGATAGCCTCGGCTTCAGCCTTGCGTATGCGTGCGGTAGCTTCACCCTCGGCCCTGAGTATAGCCTGCTGCTTGTCTGCCTCGGCACGATTAATGGTCGCGGCCTTGTCTCCTTCCGACTGCAGAATCTGCGACTGCTTGTCTCCCTCGCTGGTCAGGATGGCTGCTCGCTTGTTGCGCTCGGCCTGCATCTGCTTCTCCATGGCCTGGAGTACGCTCGAGGGAGGCGTGATGTCCTGAAGTTCTACGCGGTTTACCTTGATACCCCACTTGTTGGTGGCATCGTCGAGCACACCTCTCAACTTGGTGTTGATGGTGTCGCGCGAGGTGAGAGTCTGGTCAAGTTCCATCTCTCCGATAATATTACGCAGAGTGGTCTGGGTGAGCTTTTCGATAGCGTTTGGCAGATTGTTTATCTCATACACAGTCTTGAATGGGTCAACAATCTGGAAATAGAGCAGCGCATTGATTTGCATCTGTATATTGTCCTTGGTAATCACGTTCTGCTTGTCGAAATCGTACACCTGTTCACGCAAGTCTATCGCGCTCGAATAGTAATAGTGACCACGTTGCTGGGTTACAACTACCTTGGCGCGGTCGATGAATGGGATGATGATGTTGACACCGGGCTTCAGCGTGGCGTAGTACTTGCCGAGGCGCTCGATGATGCGGGTTTCCGACTGAGGGATGATTACTACAGCCATCTTGACAAATACGATGGCGAGGGCCAGCAGGGCCGCCAGTGTGATGAATGTTATTCCTTCCATAATGTTACGTGGGTTGGTTGTTGTTGTATGTAGATGTCTGAACTCTCTCAACGCTGATGATGATGCTTTCTCGGCCAATAACCTTTACTGTGGTGCCGACCTCGATAGTGGTGTCGTCTGGGCTTTGCGCTTTCCATTCGTCACCGTCTATCTTCACATAGCCATAGTCACCGGGACAGATGGCTTCTATCACTCTGCCTTCGCGCCCTATAAGCGCGTCGGAGTTGCTCAATCGCTCTTGCCGGTTATGAAGTTTTCGTAGAAGAGATGGTCGTACGAAGATGATACTCAGTACTGAACAGATTGCAAAAACAAGTATCTGCGTCCATAATGGGACTTCGGTAAATGACACTATCATGGAGCAGAATGCGCCAAGGGCAAAACAGGTAAGGAAAAAGTCTCCTGAACCCAGTTCGATAATCAGGCATATTATGGCAATGGCTGTCCATATAGCCCAAAGATTGGATGCTAAATACGCTGTCATGGTTTATATCTTTATAGTATAGCCCAAAGTTAGTGAATTTTCACACTACAGCCAAGGTTTTACCGATTTTTTTAACAGTAAAAATCTCAAGAACCACACAGACAGTCTCGCTACTATGCGAAAGAAACGCCTCCAATATATAATAAGGTTTGGCGCCCCCAGACGTCAATCACCTAACCCCGTTATCAGTTTCTCTCATCCTATCAATTATGGAAAATGCCGCGACTTTAACGAAAATCGTGATTTTTAGAAAAAAGAGGGCAAAAAACTTTATAATATGCGAAAAAAGCAGTACCTTTGCATCGCTTTACGTATGTCCTGATACGAAAAAGTTGACTTTCAAGTGTTTAGGAAGTTTAATAAGACAAGATGAGACAATTAAAAATTCAAAAAAGTATTACCAATCGTTCGAGCGAAGCCTTAGACAAGTATTTGGTAGAGATCGGTCGTGCCCCATTGATATCCATTGACGAGGAAATCGAGCTTGCCCAAAAGATTAAAAAGGGTGGCCCCGAAGGTGAACGTGCTAAGGACAAATTGGTAACAGCTAATCTGCGATTCGTAGTGTCGGTTGCAAAACAATACCAACACCAAGGCCTTACACTCACCGACTTGATCGATGAGGGTAACATTGGTCTTATTAAGGCAGCCCAGAAGTTTGACGAGACCCGCGGCTTCAAGTTCATATCTTATGCTGTGTGGTGGATTCGCCAAAGCATTCTCCAGGCTATTGCCGAGCAGAGCCGCATTGTGCGCCTTCCCCTCAACCAGGTTGGTTCACTCAATAAAATCAACCATGAAATCAACAAGTTTGAGCAAGAGTTCCAACGTCAGCCTTCGGTAGCCGAGCTTGCTGATGCAACTAATATCGAACCCGAAAAGATTGCTCAAAGCATGATGGCAGATGGTCACCACCTGAGTATCGACGCCCCATTCCAGGACGGCGAGGACAACTGTATGCTTGATGTCATGGCCTCTGGTGATGACAGCCGTACTGACAAGGTTGTAGACCATGAAAGTATGGCTCAGGAGCTGAATCAGGTGCTGAGCAAGGTACTCAAGGAACGCGAAATCAAGATTATCAGATATTGCTTCGGTATCGGATGTCACGAGAAGGGACTCGAGGAAATTGGCGATGAACTCAAGCTCACCCGTGAGCGTGTGCGTCAGATTCGAGAGAAGAGTATTACCAAGCTAAGAGACAGCGGTAATGCCAAAATCTTGATGAAATATCTCGGTTGATACACCTTTATTATATATACATATATATACGACCTCTATCCCCATCTTCCAAAGATGGGGATTTTTTCTGCACGACTGTTAAAGTTTGATACAAGGTGCGTTTTTTTGTTCAGGCATCCCTGTCATTCCAAGTTTTTTGTGTAGATTTGCATTATGATGCAGAGAGCCAGGTGGACAATTACCATGATCTTCGTATTGCTGTCTATGAATACGATTGCACAAGATGAGGGCAGATTTGATGTCAGCCTGCTCAACCGTATATATGACTTTCCTAATAGTGTTGACACGACGGTCTTTCATGGGCTGGATATTTATACTTATCGCAAGCTCAAAATCAATGTGGTGCGCCGCAATCTCATCCTTTTCCCTATTCCCACCATGTATCGCATCGCCCATAGCAAGGCTCGCGACTACATTGAGGAGAACTTTTCTGTGTGTCATCTATACAATACCAAGGACTATACGATAGAAAGGTTGGCGCATACATCGACTATACCGCAACAGAAGGAGACCATGACGCGCCTACAGAAATTTTTGACTCCCAAGTTCTATGAAGAAACTATCTTTGGCAACAGCATGCTCTCGCCCTTTCACCGCAACAACAGGGCTTACTATAGGTTCCAGTTCAAGATACTCCATGATAATCAAGTCGAAATCACGTTCTATCCAAAGGTAAATAATACTCAACTGGTTACGGGAGGCGTCATTGTCGAATCAAAGACAGGTCGCATCAGATGGGGAAAAATCGCGGGAGAGTTTGACATGATTAACTTCACCCTCAATTTCGTCATGTCTGATGACAAACTGTCACCTGTCATTCCCCAACGCTGTGAGCTCAATGCCAAGTTTAAGTTTATGGGCAATATCGTTAAAGCGCAGAATACTGCAATCTATGGTATGCCTGCCCTCAATAAGGATTCTGTTGGCTCACTTACCATGCGCCAGTTGATGGATAGCATCAGACATGACACGCTTACAACCGAAGAGAATGCCATCTATACAAAGTATTATGCTGCCTTGGCTCAGGACTCTACTGAGGCAAAAAACGTCAAGCGTAGTTGGGCCAAGCGTTTCTTCTGGGATGTACTGGGGGATAATCTCTTGAACAAAATAAGTTCCAACTATGGAAACGGCAACCAGGGACAGGTAAACATCAACCCGCTGTTCAACCCACTGTACATGGGATATAGTGGCCGCAAGGGTTATTATTATAAATTTGACGTCCGCAACCTATACAATTTCTCCACGAACCACTATCTCTACACCAGACTTAAGGCTGGCTATTCTTTCAAGCAGCGCCAGCTGTATTTTACATTACCTATAGAATACCATTTTGACAAGCGGCATAACGGCTATGTAAAGTTGCAGTTGGGCAATGGCAACTGGATAAGCAACGGCATGCTGAAAGATGAGATGCTGGCTTCATTGCCAAGCAATACACCTTATAATGGTGAGCGTATTGATTACTTTCGAGACTTCCACCTTACCATAGAGAGCAGCTATGACTGGTCGCGTCACATTACATTGCAGGTGGGAATGGTGGGGCATAAACGTACGGCGGTAGAGCGTCACACCTATCAGCAGGCGCATGTCCCTACGTCTTACACGTCTGTTGCGCCCAAGGCCGAGATTATCTGGAGGCCAACAGGGTGGAGAGGCCCAGCTGTCAATGTGGCATACGAACGCAGCATCCGCGGCTTGATGGACGCAGACCTTGCCTATGAGCGTGTGGAGTTTGACATACAGCAAATAGTGGCCTTCAATAGATTGAAGTTCCTGTCTTTCCGCGCAGGTTGTGGTTTCTATACACTCATCGACGGTACCAGGAACTTCTTGGACTACTCCAATTTCAGAGACAACAATATCCCTGACGGATGGTATGATGAGTGGACCGGTGAATTTACGCTCCTTCCCAGCCATTGGTATAACCTTTCGCGCTATTATGTTCGTACCAACGCCACTTACGAGACACCGCTGCTCGCCTTGAGCCACATTCCCTTGATTGGAAGATATATTGAGAAGGAACGCATATATACCAACATGCTCTTTGTGACCCATCTGCATCCTTATACGGAAGTGGGCTACGGATTTACCACCCGTTGGGTATCCACCGGAGTCTTCATGGCACATCGCAATGGGCGTTTTGATGGTGTTGGCATTAAAATCGGATTAGAATTATTCAGACAATGGTAAACTCAATCAACCCACTTACGGTCTATAAAGCAAGCGCCGGTTCGGGAAAAACATTTACTCTCACCGTAGAATACATAAAGCTACTCATCCAGGATCCATCTTCTTTTCGCAATATCCTTGCCGTTACATTTACCAACAAGGCCACCGAAGAGATGAAGATGCGCATTCTTAGCATGCTTTATGGCCTCTCCAGACAGTTGCCTGAAGCCCAGAGTTATATGGACAACATTGTCCAGTCTACAGGTTTCGCCCCAGTCATGGTGGCTACCCAGGCAGGAGAGGCGCTTAGACTCCTGCTCCATAATTACAACTATTTCAGAGTCGAGACGATAGACAAGTTCTTCCAAAGCGTCTTACGCAATATGGCAAGTGAACTCGACCTCACAGCCAATCTGCACATAGGACTCAATGACGTGCAGGTGGAAGAACAGGCAGTTGACGAACTGATAGACGGGCTTAATGTCCACGACAAGGTCTTTGGCTGGATTATGCAATACGTCAAAGAGAACATATCCGAGGACAAGGGCTGGAATGTCATCAATCTCATCAAACGTTTTGGAAGGAACATTTTCCGCGATATCTATAGAGACAACAGCAAGAAGCTCAATGAAGCGCTCGCCACAGATAACTTCTTTGATAATTATACACGCATGCTGAAGGAAATGCGTGACCATGCAGAAGACCACTTCAAGCACTATGCAGCTACATTCATGGACGTGCTTGAAGAGAACGGCCTCCAAACCACCGACTTCAGCAATGGCAACAAGGGAGTGTGTAGCTATTTCATCAAGATGAGCAATGGCAAGTATGGCGATGCCGATGTCCTTACCAACACCGTCAAGGCCGCAATGGAAGATGCAGATAAATGGGTAAAGAAAGCCGAGCGGACTCCAGACAATCCCAAGTACAAGCTGGTGTGCGAGACGCTGCTGCCTTATCTCCAGGAGACCGAGCGTATGCGTCAGGTTCAGTCGCGCCTGTATGTTTCTGCCAATCTTACATTGCGCCACATTAACCAATTAAGGCTGTTGGAGAATATCGAAAAGACCATTCGCGAGATGAACAGTGACGCCAACAGATTTCTGCTGAGCGACACGCAGCATCTGCTCAATGGCATGATTCAGGACAGCGATTCGCCATTTATCTTTGAAAAGATTGGCACCAGACTGAAGCATATCATGATAGACGAGTTCCAAGATACGAGCACCATACAATGGAAGAACTTCAAAATACTGCTCATGGACTGCATGAGCAATGAAGGTACACAAAATCTCATTGTCGGCGACGTCAAGCAAAGCATCTATCGCTGGCGCTCGGGTGACTGGAAGCTCCTCAACAATATCGAAAGCGAATTTCCAGACCAGAGCCAGTCCGTCACAGTCAAATCTCTGGTCACCAACTACCGTTCTGACTACAATATCATTACTTTCAACAATGTCTTTTTCTCATTGGCCACACAGTACGAAGCCAAGTCATTGGATGGGAGCAATGAGGTAGACCAACTGATACAAGCCTATGCAGATGTCGAGCAGAAGCCTCACAACACCCAGGAAAGAGGTAGGGTAGAGATGACCCTGATGCCAAGCACCGAGTATGGAGAACAAATCATGGAGAAAATCCATAGCATGATTACGACCATCTTGGAACGAGGCCATACACCCAGTAGCATCGCTATCTTGTGTCGAAGCAAGTCAACCATACAAGAGATAGCCCGCTTTTTCGGGGAGAACTATCCCTCGGTACCGCTTATATCCGATGAAGCGTTCCGCCTTGACGCCTCCGTTGCCGTCAATACCTTAATCAGTGCTTTGCGTTATGTTTCCAATCCAGAGAGTAGCATCGACCGAGCTTATCTTAAGCAGGTGGGAATACTCGCTCCAGTAGAACGCACACGCGAACAGTTGCTTACCATGCCGCTTTACGACATGGTGCAGACCATCTATGCCATGCTCGATGAAGACATCTGTTGCAACCAGAGTGCATATATCTTCGCCTTCTTCGACCAGCTGGCCAAGTATCTCAAAGACAACATGTCCGACATTGACGACTTCCTCAACGAATGGGACAACACGCTCCACGAGAAAGCCATCCAGAGCAGTATGGACAATGGTATCAGACTGTTGACCATCCATAAGAGCAAGGGATTGGAGTACGACCATATTATCATTCCTGCCTGTGATTGGAAACTTGAACAGAGCAACTCTACCTTATGGTGTACGCCCAAGGTAGACCCCTTCAGCCGGATGCCGCTTGTACCTATAGATTTCTCCAAGAAAGGAATGGTAAATTCTATTTACGAAGACGACTATTATTATGAGCATCTACAGAATGTAGTGGACAATCTCAACCTGCTCTATGTTGCCTTCACCCGTGCCAAGAGCAGCCTCTACATATTGGGCAAACGCGGCACGCAGGCTATGCGTTCGGGCCTACTTGAAGGTATTTGGGATGACCTTGCCCAAGCCCTCAACACGACTTATACGGGCAACCTTGACGACAAGACCGATACCCTCCATCTGGAGTTCGGCTCATTGCCAGCAGCCCAAAGCAAGCCCGCTCGTACACAGCAATCTACCGAGGAGCGCAATGTATTCCGCAAGACTTCCGCCCCTATGGATATGCCAGTCATCAAGGCCTACAAGTCTGTGGCGACTTTCCGCCAGAGCAACCAGAGCATCGAATTCACTCACGACAATGAGGGCGACAATCATAATCAGTACATCAAGTTGGGCAATGTGCTGCACAAGGTCTTCTCGTCGATACGTACGTCGGCCGATATAGACAAGGCCCTGCAGCGGCTGGAAAATGATGGCATCCTCTACGACAACGAGGTCAAGCGGGAACAGCTCGTCAGCATGTTGCGCAAGCGACTTGATGACGACCGGGTGAGCGAATGGTTCTCTCCCCGTTGGACCGTGCTCAACGAGTGTTCGCTGCTGTTCTACGACAGAGAGCTGCAGAAATCGCGCCTGTTGCGTCCCGACCGAGTGATAACCGACGGCGAAGAATATATCGTTATCGACTTCAAATTCGGAACCCCCAAAGAAGAATACCACACCCAAGTCAGAGAGTATATGCGTCTGCTCAGCGAGATGGGGCATAGCCGTGTGAAAGGCTACTTGTGGTTTGTGTACAGTAATAAGATAGAAGAGGTAAAATGAATAGCACTTTTTTAGAAGCAGTAGCCAAAGACCTGTTACAGAAATATGGCAGTAACCTGTCACGAATAGCCGTTGTGTTTCCTAACAAGCGTGCTTCGCTCTTTATGACCGAATATCTGGCACGGCTGTCAGACGGTCCGTTGTGGAGTCCATGCTATACCACCATCAGCGATTTGTTCAGAGAGAAGTCAGAGTTGATGGTTGCCGACCCCATCAAGCTGGTCTGCGACCTCTATCGTTCCTATACGGAAATCACTGGTAAGGATGAGACGCTCGACCGTTTCTACGGATGGGGCCAATTGCTGCTTGCCGACTTTGATGATATCGACAAGAACATGGCCGATGCCCATAAGGTTTTTGCCAACCTTAGAGACATCCACGAATTGGACGACATAGACTACCTCTCACCAGAGCAGAAGAATATACTCAAGTCTTTCTTCCACAATTTCGCCGACGACCATCTCTCCAAGCTCAAAGAGAGATTCCTTTCTCTTTGGTGCAATCTCGAAGAAATTTACCGTGACTTCAACCAGCGTCTCGCCGCGCAGGGGCTGGCTTACGAGGGCGCGCTGTATCGCAGTGTGGTGGAATCCCAGGCCGACTACGAGTTCGACAAATATGTGTTTGTGGGATTTAATATGCTGCAACAGGTCGAGCAGCGGCTCTTCCTCACGCTTAAAGCGCAGGGTAAGGCATGCTTCTATTGGGATTTCGACCACTATTATCTCGCCAACAACGAGGCGGGGCATTACATCAACGGCTATCTGACTCAGTTCCCCAACGAGCTGAGTGTAGATGACGATACATATTACAACAACTTCAGCAAGCCCAAGGACATCACCTACATCTCATCCATGACCGAGAGTGCGCAGGCTCACTATATCAGTCAGTGGATAAGCGAAAACCATCGCATCGAAGCCGGCGCCAAGACCGCCATCGTGTTGTGCGACGAGTCGCTGCTCCAGACCGTGCTGCACTGTCTGCCCGAAGAGGTCAAGAGCATCAATATCACCACCGGATATCCTCTGTCCCAGTCGCCAGTGGCTTCGTTTGTCCTGATACTGCTGCGCCTGCAAACCTATGGCCACGTCAAGAACACAGACAAGTATCGTCTGCGCGATGTAGCCAAGATACTCAAGCACCCTTATGGCCGATACATTTCCGCCGGTTGTCTTGACCTGTACATGGAGTTGCAGGCATGCAACCGCTATTACCCCACGCGCTCCCAGCTGGCTCTCGACCAAGGATTGCAGCTTTTGTTTACCGACATCGACACGCTGGGCGACTGCCATAACCAGAACATTGCCCAATGGCTGACGGCCATGCTTCAGTATGTGGGCCGCAAGGCAAGCCAGGTCAACGACCCGCTTACCCAGGAGTCCATCTTCCGCATGTACACCATCATCAATCGTCTCGAAGGACTCATTACTTCGGGCGACCTGCAGGTCGACAAGATTACCTTTGAACGCCTGATAGCCCAACTGATACAGAGCACGACGGTTCCCTTCAGAGGCGAGCCGATAGAGGGCATTCAGATTATGGGCGTGCTGGAAACCAGAAACCTGGACTTCGACCACCTGCTCGTACTGTCAGCCTCCGACAACAATATGCCTAAGGGTGTCAACGACTCTTCATTCATTCCCTATTCTATACGCAAGGCCTACGGGCTTACTACTATCGACCACAAGGTTGCCATCTATGCCTACTACTTTTGCCGGCTTCTGCAGCGGTCACAGGATATCACTTTGACCTACAACAAGGCTACGGAGGACGGCCAGACGGGAGAGATGAGCAGATTTATGTTGCAGATGATGGTCGAAAGTGGCCACGACATACACCACGGGATACTCACCCCAGATCAGTCGGTCAAGCAGGCGCTGTCCGGCAGTGTCATCAAGACGCCCGATTTGATGAACAAGCTCCACCAGTTGACCCAGCTCTCGCCGACAGCCATCAACCGTTACTTTTATTGCCCGCTTACCTTTTATTACAATGTAGTCGAGGGGTTGAAAGAACCCGATGAGACGGATGAAGAGATGAAGGACAGCCGCGTCTTCGGTCTTATCTTCCACCGCAGTGCCGAACTCATCTATCAGCGACTCATGCAGAAGAGCGAGGTGATAAAGCAGGCTGACATCGACGACTTGCTCAATCACCGGGAGGTCATCGAGATGATTGTAGACCAGGCGTTCAAGGAAGAACTCTTCAAGGTCAAAGACAATTCTTATACTCCCGAGTACAACGGATTGCAACTCATCAACCGAGGTGTGGTCATCAGCTATCTGCGCAAGATGCTCGACATCGACAGCCGTCTTACGCCGTTCCGCATCTTGGGATTGGAGAACAAGGTCGAGACAACTGTCAAATTCGACTCTACCGATGGCGAACGCGAAATCAAGGTACTCGGCTTCATCGACCGTCTGGACGAGATTACAGATGATGACCAGCAGCAGCGCATTCGCGTTATCGATTACAAGACGGGAATGCCAGCCCGGAAGAAGGTAGAGGAGATAGCCGAGTTGTTCAGCGATGCCGACATCCACGCCAAACACACCAATTATTATCTGCAGGCTCTGCTCTACGCGTTGATTGTGAGCCACAGCCAGGAGCTCAACCAAAGCGAGCTTGCAGTCAGCCCGGCACTTATGTTCATCCAGAACATGAGCGACGAGCAGTACGACCCCACGCTCAAGCTGGGTGACTCACTTATGGTCAGGGCTACAGATTACGAGGATGAGTTTATGGACGGACTCAGGCTGACTCTGCGTGAAATCTATGATGCCGACATCCCCTTTGAACCCACAAAAGACCAGAAAAGATGTGCCAATTGCATATATAGCAATCTTTGCAAAAGATGAAAAAAATACCAGCAATTCCTTGGTTATATTCGAAATTAATATTACTTTTGCAGCGGTTAAGGAAGATTGGCAGAGTGACCGAATGCGCTGGACTCGAAATCCGGTATACCCTTTTCCGGGTATCGGGGGTTTGAATCCCTCATCTTCCGCAAAGCGATGGAAATGATAAAGGCTCCAAGTAACAACTTGGGGCTTTTTTCATAGCCATAACCTTAATCGTCGGCAGCAGCCCGACACGAGTCACACGTTTTCCCATACCGTTTTCCGCTGATTAAATCATCACTATAATCTTGAGACATGGCACATGTTTCGCACCATTGCCGTCCATATACACCGAGTCCAACTATAAAATGGATGCAAAGCGCGAAATGGGTAATTCAAACTTTGAAATCATAATTGCAAAGTACGAAACCACTGTTTCAAGCCCCGAAATCAGAAAAAAGATGATGGCGGACGGTTTGGATATGGGCTGGTTATCAATTGGACTGATGGGGCAACGGATATCGGGGCAGGTTGGGGGAGTGGTGTTGATAGGCGTGGCGATAGAGCCGAGAGGTATAGACACGAAAAAAGCATCATACTGAACCCATCGGTATTCGTATGATGCTTGCTGTGGTCGGGGCGACAGGATTCGAACCTGCGACCACCTGGTCCCAAACCAGGAGCGCTACCGGGCTGCGCTACACCCCGCACAAGGAAATGAGTGAAGATAATAGTCGGGGCGACAGGATTCGAACCTGCGACCACCTGGTCCCAAACCAGGAGCGCTACCGGGCTGCGCTACACCCCGCTTTATCTGATTCTCATTTTTGCGACTGCAAAGGTACGCATTAATTTTCTAATATCCATATAATTTCCCATATTTTTCATGACAAAATGTGCCATTTTAGGTTTTGAATGACCGATTTGGCAGCATTATGCGTCATTTTGTCAGTCGCAGCGCTGTGGGAATGTTTTTTGCAAAAATGATAGTGACAGACGGTAATCGTCTGGATGACTATAAATGAATATAAACTAATAATGGAGGAAAACCTTAATTCCGCAACACTATAATTTAACTTTATTTATAAGTTCCTGAGCAACAAAAAGTTGCCCAGGATTTTGCCATGTCAGAATTTTCACTTATCTTAGTGTTGCAAAAAGAAAACAAGCAAAACTCTAATATGACATGGCAAAAATACAAATTAAATCTGAGAAACTCACACCTTTTGGAGGAATTTTTTCAATCATGGAGAAATTTGACTCCATGCTTTCACCCGTTATCGACTCAACACTGGGTCAGAGATGCAGCAGTATCTTCGGATATCAGTTCAGCGAGATAG